>CAZIMI010000017.1:0-12947 GCA_964540325.1 uncultured Methanosarcinales archaeon
TAGTAAAAGAAGAGCCAATAGAAAGATTTTGTAATAATTGTTGAATTTCTTTTAAGCCATTAAGATTCCCAGAACAAAGAATTAATTCCCTATTTCTGTGTCTGTTTTTAACGGAGCCTTCAGAATCAGCAAAACCTTTAATGAACATCGCTTGAATTTCTTTTGAAGCTAACTTGATTTCTTTAGGAACTTGCCATTCAAATGTTCTGAACGAATAAGCGTACTTATTCAAATCCAGAACAACTAATTTAGAAACAAGCATGACCGTATGTTGAGGTTTAGGATTAGAACAATAATTAGTTTCTTTACGTTTTTTAATAATAATAGAAGGATTCAAATCATAAACTTCTTTCAAACAAGTACGAAAGTATCTGGCAAACTCTTGATCCACAACATTTAAACCAATGCGATACCCAGTAGATATCCATCCATCTCCACAAAGAGTTCCTAAGATATAAGCTTTTTCTGTAGTTAATTTTTTAGAACTCTCAGGAATTTGTGAAACAATTCTTTGATTAAATGGTTTTCTCTCCCTATAAATCCAACCAGAAACTGCCCTAGGATTTACATTAAACCCGTATTCAATCATTTTAGCAGCAATTCTTTTTTCTCCCCAACCGTGCTTCTTTCTTAATTTCATAGCAAGAAGGTATTCTTTAAGTGAATAGTAACGAAAATTAGATTTTTTATTTTTCATGTTAAAACAACTATTGAAACTTTGTAAATGATTTTTAGTGATAACAAAAATTATAATTTGAAAGTTGAAAATAAAAAAAAGAAAAGTTAAAAAATTTAATTCATGTCACTTAATCCAGTAGGTTCAACCATAAAACAGGCTTCACCATCAGGATGCATGGGACTATCAATTAACTTCGCCACTCTGCTACCTTTCCTACCTTTCCGTAAATAAATTCTAAAAGTAGATGCGTGAGCAACAATATGTCCACCAATGCTAGCAGTTGGATCTCCAAAGAACTGATCTGGTTTAGCCATTACTTGATTAGTTACATACACACAAATATTATGCGAAGATGCAATCTTAGCTAAAGCATGCATGTGCCTGTTTAACTTCTGCTGTCTTTCCGCTAATGTACCACGACCAATATACTCTGCTCGGAAGTGCGAAGTTAAAGAATCGACAACTACTAACCGAACATTTTTACCTTGCTCGGTAATCAAACTATCAACTTTCTCAGCCAGTAACATCTGGTGATCAGAGTTATAAGCTCTAGCTACCATTATTCTGCTTAAAGCTTCCTGTGGGTCAATCCCTGCGCCTTCTGCCAGTTGAGTAATTCTTTCTGGCCGGAAGGTATTCTCAGTGTCGATATAAACTACTGAAGCAGTAGAGTCTTCTTTCAAAGCGTTAACTGCTAAAATATGTCCCACTTGAGTTTTTCCAGAACCGAACTCGCCAAAACATTCAGTAATAGCGTTAGTTTCAAAACCGCCACCCATTAAGGTGTCAAAGTTTTGGCTACCAGTAGAAATCTTGACAACTAATTCTCGTTTCTTTAAGATGTCCATCCCAGTTTCAAAACCCATTTTCATACTATCACGAGCTGCGTTAATCATCTTTCTGCCCACAGCTTCTGAAACTCCTGCTGACTCTGCTAATTCTCCAATTGTTGCTACGGCAATAGACATTAAATCTCGATACCCTGCAGATTCTAATTTCTCTGCGGTTGCTGCTCCTACCCCGGGAAGATCCTGTATAGTTATTTTTTCCATTTTTGGTTCCTCAATTGTTTCAGAAATCTCTGTTTCTTCAACTTTGATTTCTTCAGCAAATTCTTCTTCAATTTCAACTTGTTGTTTAGTCATTTTAATTACACCTCTTTTAATTATCTTTCCCCTTTGAACATCTCTTGTTCGTTTAAAACAATGTGTTCGTAGGCTTTTTGTAAGACAACAACTGCTTTCGGCAGATCATTAGTTCTTAAAGAATTGGTTGTTTGCCAATTACCTTCTTTGTCGGTGTAACACCGTTCAATGGAAACTGTTTTGTACTCAGTTTCCTCTCCATTTGCTCTTTGGCCTTTATTTTTCCAGACCGTAGCAGAAACAGCTCCTGCTCTATACTTTTTTTCCGGGTAGTTTCCTTCCTTTACGGTTTCTACCACTACATTTTGTTGGGTATTCATTTTAGATACCTCCTTTCCTTGTCGGTTTTTATTTCAACTGTTCGTCAATTGAAGAACAATTAATTCTTCAACCTCGTTCTTGAACAGAGGAGTGTGATTTTCGTAAAATTTAAATAATCCAAGATTACTTAAACGCCCAGAACGGGATTTGAACCCGTAAGTCGTGCAAGACAAAGGTTGTCTTACCCCCACTGTTTTCCTGGAACAGTGGGTCTTAAGACCCCCACCATAACCAGGTTAGGCGATCTGGGCAATTTCTTACACTTACTATAGTAGCAGAACTCATTTATATAGTTTGTCCGGGGTTGACCAGTGGCTCGCTCAAACCGCTGAAACCTCAAAATTCTTTGAGTAGAAGCGCTCTAGCACTGGTCAAATGGGTTGTCCAGTGGGTTAAACTAACAACCGCATCTGCAAAGCCAGAACAAATAAAGTAATTATAATCACAATAGGAATAACTAATAAACTGTAAGATAAAAATTTCTTGTAACTCATTTCAATTTTATTAAACTTTAACATTTTCACCCACATTAATCCTGCTAAAGCACCAAATAAAGTAAGATTGTCTCCTAAATTTGCACCAATGATTAATGCTAAACCTTTATTCAAACTACCATTTAAAGCCTGAGCAAAGAACATCGTCATTGGCTGATCAATCATAATATTGGCAGAGATTGCAGAAATGATTCCTGTAGAAAAAATTTCAGAAAAAGTTCCTGTAAACTGACCCAATAAAATTGACAAATAATTAGTCAATCCATAAACAGTAAACAAATGAATGATAACAAAAAAGGAAGTAATTAAAGGCAGAATCTTCCAAGGCATCCGATGAAAACTAATCAAAAACTCATTAGTTTTAAATTTCCAATTATGGGCTAGCATCACTAATCTTGTTTTCTGATGATGATATTGATGTGATTTATAGCCCGTTCTCCAATGGTGAAATGAAAACACTAAATTAACAACTAAGAAAAGTAAAGCAAAAATTGTAGTTACTTGCCATATTCTAACATCTAAATACTCAGAAAACAATAATGAAATAAAGAATAAAACAAATAAAGTTACACTAACAATTGCAGCAACTTTGTTTCTAATATATTTTTGATGGTCTAGCTTAGTAGGAACTTTGATTTTCTTTTTAATTTGTTTTCTAAAAATAAAAAATACTAACAAAGAAGTAATTATTCCCGCTACAATAGTGGGAATAAACATTAATTTAGTATATTCAAAAAATCCTAGATTTAAAGCTTGGGCAACAATTATATTTGTGGGGCTGCCAATGTAAAAAATCATGCTCCAAGTATTGGAAGCAAAGAAAACAGCGATTAAATAAGGCAAAGGATTAATTTTAGAATGTTTGGATAAATAAAGAATTATGGGAGTCATTGTTAAAGTAACAATATCGTTAGAAGTAAAAATAGTTAAACAAGCAGTGAATAAAACTAAATAAAAAAATAATTTATAGCCATTATTCTTAGAGAACTTTAAAACCCGAAAAGAAAGATATTCAAAGAAACCAGTTGTATCTAAAGAAATGCAAACATAAGCGGCAGTAAAGAAAATTAAAATGATTTGCCAGGGGACTAAATTATTAACTCCTTGTAAAGCTTCAAGAATTGTAGAAAAATCTAGTAAACCAATAAGCAATAAAATTAGGATTGCAACAAGAGGAGCAATCTCATAATCAATCTTAAAATTTTTTATTTTAGGTTCCTTAATAATAGTTATAACTGTAGTAAAAAAGATAACCAGCAATAAGATTTGTTGAACATCCATCAAATAGAATGAATTAAAATAAGTTTATAAATCTATTTAGGTAAATCCTGTTTACCAGTTAAAGTTAGAATATTTTTTTTATCTTCAAAGTTAATTTCAGTTAGATTGTTAATAATCAAATCATTTCCCGCTAAATAAAAAGAAACGTTCCTTAAGTCATGTAACCTAACTTTTTCAATATCTTTAAATTCTAAAACTTTGAATGGTGCTTTTGCTTTTAAATGCGGATTATTCTCATCAAAAAGTCCAATGAACGCAGTTTTAAAACCATCTTTATTGTCGCCCGGTTTCTTACTGATTGTAATACTTTTAACTTTGTATGTGTCCATTTTTTATTTGATAAAGTCCTCACTTTTAAATATTGCGAAAATTCCTTTCAGATGCAAGTAATAAGATAAGCCAAAGGAAAGAGCGAAAAATATCAAAATCCAAATTCTACTCGCCCAGATACTCCCCAATAAATACCCTACTAAAAAGCCAACAATAATCATTACAAATGGAAATATCGGCTCTGAAAATCTTCTTGAGAAATATATTCTCCCTGCCAAAAATCCTGCCACAATAACTGATAAAAATGTAAATAAAGCACTTTGCAAAAGTACAGCAATAACAAAACCTAAAGCTAAAAATAAGATAGTTAATACTTCTGCCCATTGTTCATCTAAATTAAATTCCATCTTTAATGTTTCACCTCCATTAAAGATTGCTTAAAGTTTCTGTAGGAAACCCCAGAAATCAAAGATTTCTGATGAAATATTTTATTTTTTATTGCCATTTTAATCTTTCTCCGAACCAATTAAGAGATAAACAACCCCTGTTACTGAACCGATTACAATTGCTGCAATTAATCCAAAAGCTGTTTTGGTTAACAATAAAACTGCTGCCAGAAGTACGGCTGCAATCCCAACATAATATAAAGTTCTGGAACCAAAAAATAAACTCAGTCCGTCCTGTTGTGGAAAAGGGAATAAAGCACAAAAAGCCATCACTATATTTATCATCATCCCTTTATTGAAAAAATAATTTTGAGGAAAGAAGTATAAACCCAAAGCAAAAAGTATTGCCAAAATTAAATTACCTATAATGCCCCATAAAGCTGTTACTGCCATAACTTGATTAGACTGTCCGTATCTAAACTCTCCCAACCTTTGTTTAATCATTATTGTTGAAATCATTCCGCCAATAAAAATCAATGGCACTTTACCGCCGGAGAATAAAGCCACTACAAATGATATTGCTAAACCAGCCCACCAAACTTTATATTCTGCTCTTTGACCCTGAGCAAGCCCATAAATTTTCTGGCAAGAAAACCTGAACAAAAGAGTAATAATCACTGCAACCAATACTAGAAGCAGTTTAGCGGGATCAATAACTACCCGATAATCTTCAATCATAGAGTAAATGATTGTTACCACAATCGCAGCTGCTATCAAACCAACAATTTCCTGCTTACTAAACTTATAAAAATCTTTAACCCTAGATCCTAATTCTTTCTGACTAACCATCTTTTATGTTTATTAAAGGTTATTACTATTTAAATAATTTGTTTTAGTTTTTCTTTAAGTTCCCCCATAACAAGTTAAACATCATTTTATGAGTGTGATAAAAATTCGTTTCTTGGATTAAAATTCCAATAGGTTCTTTTTCTTCTAAAGAAACCATTGCTATTTTTCCATTATAAATCCAAGTTGCTGTTTTTAACTTTTGTTTGATTAATTTGTAAGGTGCTTTCTCATCAATTGGAACTGCATCACTGATTATTCTCACTTTAATTTTTTTCTTAATTCTTCTATTTACAAAATGAGGAAGATAATACTTAAATAACTCTAACAAATTCTTCTTTGATGCCAAACATAAAAAAGATGAACTATTTCTCAAAATATCCTCAAAAATTGATTTTAGTCCGTTTTTTCCAATATAAACTTCTACAGTTGGTTTTTTAATTATAAATTCTTTGATTGTATTTAACTCTGGCAAAGCTTTTTTGATCAAAGATTCTTTCTCTTTTATCAAATCCAATAATTTTTTAGGGTCTGTTGCTTGATAATATCTTTTTCCAGAAGTGATTGTATAACTAACAAACCCTTTCTTCTCTAATGAAGAAAGTAAATCGTAACTCGAGGTTCTATTTAAACCGGAAGATTTAGCAATCTCTTGGACTAAAGACGAACCAATCCGTAAATTAGCTAAGTAAACTGCAATTTCCTTTTCATTTAAACCCATTGATCTTAATGCTTCTTCTTTCATACTTCAACGAGAATTAATTGATTATTTAAATCTGTCGTTTGTTTTCCACAACATAGTTATTTATATAAACGAGAAAATAAGAAAGATATGGGAAAGAAACTAACAGATGTTGTCAGAGATACAGCAATAACCGCTTCAATCTCTACTGGATTATTTTACCCTTCACTCGCTGGTGTTATGAGTGAAACGTACGATACCGGATTTATAGAAGAACTATTAAACCCACGACCATATGCCATCTCTATACTTGGAGGAATAATTTTTGGGTCTGTTCTTTGGAACTTACTGGATTATTTTGACGATAAATATTAAAAGAACTATTTCTTCTCTAACAACCACATTTTATGCACACTTTCCCCTTTCTTAATTTCGTCCTCAGAAAGCAATTTAAATTTCTCAGAAACAGAGACTTCCCAATTAGGTCGAGCGATTAACAATAAAGTGCCTTTCTTTTTCAAAATATAATTTGCCTGATAATAAATCTCATTTAATTGACTTTCATCTTTAGTTGTTATCTGAAAAATTAAGCGGTCAAATTCTTTTTCAGAGAATCTTACATCTAATTCGTCCAAAGCATATTTTTGAATATCAACTTCAACTCCCGCCAATTGAGCATTCTTTCTAGCCGCAGTAACGTTCTGCCGTGTAGAATCAAAAGCATAAACTTTTTCTTTAGAAAACAAAGCAGCTTCGATGGCCATTGTTCCATCTTTACAAAAACCAACTAATAATTTTTCTCCCGAAACAAATCCAGATTGACGAACAAAATAATAAGCTAAATCCCCTTTAAAAGATGCAGAATGGGCAAAAACCCGATATTTACGAGAATTTAACTCTTCAACATTTTCATCGATTCCTAAAAAATAATCTTTACCATTAAAATAAACTACAACTAACATTTCCGGCTTTTTTAATTCTAATTTAGGGTCAATTTTTTCTTTTTTTAATTCCTCATAAACCATGCCAGCAACTTTTTTTGCAATCTCCAAACGCTTTTCATTCCCTTTAACATTCTCAACTTCCACCTTGAAAGTTTTCTGATTAGAAAAATAATCTTTTAATAATTCCTCTTGCCCTAACTTATCTAAACTCTTTCCTAAAGAGATTAAAACTCTTCTTGCCGATTGCAATTTTAATAATTGTGAATAATCATTAATATCAACTTCTAAAACAGAATCATAAACTTTTGTAGAAACACCCGTTAATTCTTTAACTTCTTTCTCACAAACCTTTTCCAATCCAGGATTGACTAAAATAAAGACTTTCATTCTTCAGAATCAACTTCCTCATTTCCATTCTCAGTTTCTTCAGAACCATTACCATTATCATCAATAACAATCATCGCTGCCGCAGCCAATTCGTCACCCTCATTTAACTTCATTACTCTCACCCCTTGGGTAGCCCTACCAATTACAGAAATTCCAGAACATTTTGTTCTAATTGCAATTCCATTCTTAGACATTACCATTAATTCTTCAGAACCATCAACTAACTTAACAGTTTTTGCTTTTCCATTTTTATCGGTAATCTTAATATTAGTGACACCTTTACCACCACGATTGCATAACCGATAATCAGAAACGGAAGTTCTTTTACCATAACCTTTTTCTGTTAGAGTTAAGATTTCTTTATCTTCTTCTGCGGCTAACATGCCGATAACCTCGTCACCTTCTCTTAGCCTTACTCCCCGTACCCCTCTTGCAGTTCTGCCCATTGAACGAACATCTTTTTCTCTAAAACGGTTAGCCAATCCATTTCTTGTAGCCAAAATTATTTCTTGGTTACCTTCAGTATACTTTACACCCACTAAAGAATCATTTTCATCAAGACTGATCGCTCTAATTCCACCTTTTCTGGGTTTGGAAAAATTTAACAGTTCAGTCTTTTTAACAGTTCCTTTCTTAGTTGCAAAGAACAAATAACCTTCCCTAAAATCTCTTACGGGAATAACTGCATTAACATTTTCTCCCTCTTTCAACTGTAAAAGGTTAGCAATATGTTTTCCTTTAGCCTGTCTGCTACCTTCCGGAAGATGATAAACCTTCAGCCAATAAACCTGACCCTGATCTGTAAAGAACAATAAATAAGCATGAGTTGAGGTAATGTAAAACTTTTCTACAAAATCTTCATCTTTCATTCCTGCCGCTCTAACACCTTTCCCGCCTCTACGCTGGATTTTATAAGTGTCAACAGGTAATCTTTTAACATAACCGGAATTAGTCATTGTTACCACAACTGTGTCTTCTTCAATCAACTCTTCTAAATCAATTTCTTCGTCTTCTCCCTGAACAATTTTCGATCTTCTTTCATCGCCATAATTACTCTTAATCTCCTCAAGCTCTCCCTTAATCAAGTCAAGAATTATCTCTTCAGAAGATAAAATTTCAGTATAATATTTTATTCTCTGCAATAATTCCTGGTGTTCAGTTCTAATTTTTTCCTGTTCCAAAGAAGCTAACTTTTGTAAGCGCATTTCCAAAATGGCTTTAGCCTGAATTTCAGTTAATTCGTAAGAACTCATCAAAAACTGTTTAGCTTCTTCAACTGTTTTACTTTTCTTTATACCTGGAATAACTTCATCAATATTATTTAAAGCAATTAATAATCCATTTAAGATATGAACCCGTGCTTCAGCCTGTTCCAGATCATATTTTGTTCTTCTAGTAATAACATCTTTTCGATGTTTAATATGTTCTTCAAGAATTTCTTTCAAAGCTAACACTTTTGGCTGGTTATCAACTAAAGCCAATAAATTAATTCCAAAACTAACTTTTAATCTACTATACTTAAACAGCTGATTCAAAATAACATGTGGGTCAACATCTTTCTTAAGATCAACCACAACCCTAATTCCTTCCCGGTCAGATTCGTCATTAATGTTTCTAATACCCAAAATTCTTTTATCTCTGACTAAATTAGCAATCTGTTCAATCAATTCTGCTTTGTTAACCATGTAAGGTATTTCTTTAACAATAATTTTTCCTTCTTCAAGTTCAGTGACCGCTTTAATAATAACTTTACCTTTACCTTTCGCATAAGCGTACCACAAAGCATTACCACAAGAAACCTCACCACCAGTTGGAAAATCTGGACCGGGAACAATTTCCATCAGTTCTTCAACAGAAATTTCGGGATTATCAATGATAGAAATAGTAGCATCACAAATCTCGTTAACATTATGTGGAGGAATGTTAGTAGCCATTCCCACAGCAATTCCGGTTGAACCGTTAACTAACAAATTAGGCAATTTATTAGGAAGAACTTCCGGTTCTTTTAGTGAACCATCAAAATTATCTTTAAAAGAAACAGTATTTTTCTCAATATCTTTTAACATCTCTCCGGCAAGTTTGATTAATTTAGCTTCAGTATATCTCATTGCAGCTGCTCTGTCACCGTCAATGCTACCAAAATTACCTTGTCCTTTGATTAAAGGGTAACGTAAAGAAAATTCTTGCGCCATCCTAACAAGAGCATCATAAACAGCAGTATCGCCGTGAGGATGATATTTTCCTAAAACTTCTCCCACAATCCGGGCACATTTTTTGAAAGGTTTGTTATAAAACATTCCTAAATCATGCATTGCATAAAGAATTCTTCGATGAACTGGTTTTAAGCCGTCTCTAACATCGGGAAGTGCTCTGCCAACAATAACAGACATAGCATAATTTACATAAGCCTCTTTCATCTCTTCTTCAATCACTCTAGGCCTAATTTTATCCCCTTTTTCGGGCTCTTTTTCAACAGTATTTTCTTCCATTTTTAATAAATAAAATTATATGTTTAACGACGATAAATTGATAATTATTAGAGAATTTTGAGCTTTATAAAACTTATGGTTTTTTTTGTTACAAAAAGATAAAAATAAGCTTAATGGCCCACTATTTATTCACTTCTTTCATCGCTTTCTCAATCTCACTTTTGCCAACTTTTTCTTTATGTTCCAGCTCAATCAATCTTTCCACTTCATCGTGCTCCTTTTCAATATCTTCAGCTTCCTGTAAAACTTCATTCGGAACCAATTTCAAAAAAGCTTCTTTTGCTTCCTCACTAGGCAGATCAAAATACTCAAAAAATTTATTGGTTAATTTAACTTTGTATGTTCGACCAAACTTTTCTTTAGCAACAAAACCCTGTTCCACCAAATTGCCCATATGTTCGTATGCTCCGGAACCACGTAATTTAATGATTTCAGACTGAACAATTGGATATTTCCAAGCGATTACAGCAAGAGTGTCCATTAAAGGCCTTTCTAATTCCGTAGAAGTTACGATATTACTTACTAAAGGAACATATTCATCACGAACAGTTAATTTCCAGCCGTTCTCTCGCGGTTCAATTTTTAAAGCGTTATCTCCACTATTATAATCGGCACTTAGCTCTTTCATTATCTTTTTAACCTCTTTAATTTCTAAAGAGCACAAACTGGCAAT
Organism: uncultured Methanosarcinales archaeon; assembly: GCA_964540325.1. Taxonomy (GTDB): domain Archaea; phylum Nanobdellota; class Nanobdellia; order Woesearchaeales; family GW2011-AR9; genus JABJOX01. Next base: position 10,598 of record CAZIMI010000017.1, read on the forward strand.
TCTTTCAGTAGAAATCTCTTTGCCCACAGTAAATAATACAGCTTCAACCTTTTTCTTATTAGTCATTTTTTAAACCTCTTTTTTTGTAAAATAAATGCCTTCTTTTAAACTAACTTTACCATCATCAATCAGTTTATCTAAAAAATCTTCTAATTTTTCTTTGTTCACTCCCGTGAATTTACTTAACTGTTCTGAACTTAAATTTCCTTTAGATAAAAGCACCATCAAAAAGTTTTTTAACAAACCAGACATACTCTTCACAATCTGATCATTTTCAAACTTAACTTGTTTTGCCACCATATCGACTTGATGCAACTTTCCCTGTAAATCATTAAAAAAGTGTGATGCTTCCATATCAGAATATTTTAATTCTTTTGGTTCAATAATTTCAATTGTAGAAGGCATGTAATCAAAACAAAAACGAATCAAATCCTCAATTTTCCCAGCTTTTACTTCCAATTCTGTAAAAGCTGCCCATAATTCCTGTTCCTCTTGCTTTTTTATATCTGCATAGTCTTCACTAATAACTTGATAACTTTCATCGTTTTTTAGCTTTTCAACAAACCCTTTCAACGATTTATCTACGTGTTCCTTTGGTTTCCCTAAAACTTCTATTACTGCTCTAAATAAGATATTTTTTTCCATAAATATCACAAATCTAGACTTATTTTTAAATCTTTTTAAAAATCAACACAAAACAAACTAAACCCAAAATAATTATTAACAGATAAGGGATAACTTTTTTGGCTTTCTCTGAACTGGATTCATAAACAACAATCCCTTTAGACTTTTCTTTGAATTTTAATTCCTCGGCCGATAAGCCGAAACCAGAATCTTCAACAAAGTTTGTTACTGCCATTCCCGTAAGTTGGTTTGTTTCTTGGGAAACTTTTATTTCTTTCTTTTCTTTAACAATAATTGTTTCAGTTAACTCTTTGTCTGTTTTCTGATTATCTTTGTTTACTTTCACTTTTATTTTATATTCACCCTCTTTAAGATTCTCATCAACAGTAACAGACAACTTTATTTCGTTCTCTTCATTCTCATCTAAATCAAATTCAATTATATTGTCATCTCTTTCCAGAACTCTTTCACAATCACTGCAACAAGAATAACACTTACTGCCGCGATAAAGATATCCCCATACTTTAAATTCGTGTTCAGAAGAATCTCCGTTAAATCTTAATTTCAAATCTAATTCCTCACCAACAAAAACATTCTTCGGTAAATCAACAAGATTATAGGATAATTTATTACTTCCGCCACTTTTAGCACCTTTATTTTCCTCTTTCTCTAACTCCCTGACATAAGACAAATAATCTCTGCATAAAGTTTTATCAACTCCCTCAATCGAGGTTTCCATTTCATCTTTTTCGTCCAACCCAGAAACAATCAAATCTACATCTCCTTCTTTAATCTTTAAATTACAGTTTGGTTTAAGTTGAATCGGCAAAGTAACTTTGTAATCAGTAAATTTATCTTTAAGATTAATCTTTGTGGTTTCGCTGATTTTTTTTCCATCTTTTTCAATGTAAGCCGATAAAGAATATTTGTTTGTTGAACCTTTATAAATTTCCACTTCTGCTTTAACTAAATCACCAAAACTGATTGCTTTTGGAGTGATTTTTTTAATCTCAATCTTTGAATCATCTGCAGAATTGCCGTCAGATTGAGAACTGATTTCTGTATTGGTTACAATCAACATTTTCTCAGCAAAATTATTTGTAGAATTTGTATCGTTGCAAAGAGGTTTCACTTCCGACTTAAGATACAAAACCCGATCTACTTCCTCAATGCTTGGTGTATAAGATTTCTTGTTAGTATTCTCAGTAACAACTTTGTCTTTAAGATAATTCCCGAAAAGATCTTCAACCCAATACTCGATTGTAAAAGGAAAAGTTTTTTCATTTAACTGATTATAAAAACCAACCTTTTCTTTGTTCGCATAAAATAATTTCTCAGTAAGAACATTTAAATCCAAATCACAGGGAATTTTAGAAGTGTCAATCACTTCAATTTCCCGACAAACAAAATTATTATCTAAATTAATATCTACAAAACCTAAATCAATAACATTTCCACAAAGAGTGAATTCCCCCCCAATTGTTAAAAGCAATTCCCCTGTATTAGAATAAGTTGAACAACCAATATTTTCTCTAACAAATTCATTATCAATTATTGTTTGATTCTTTTCGTCAAGCAAATAATAATGAACTTTTATTGTTTCTTTATCTGAACAATTACTTTTTTCTAAAAACTGGATTTTGAACAAATCGTCATAATGATATTGCGTATAAATTTTTTCATCTAAATAAACACCTAATTTAACATCTCTCTTCTCAGGAGGAAT
>CAZIMI010000018.1:0-12537 GCA_964540325.1 uncultured Methanosarcinales archaeon
CCAAGAACTAACAAAATTCATTCTAGATTCTTGATTATCTTAAGAGACTTTAAGCATTTTTCTCTATTAGTTCTTTATAGTTTTATTATCAATAAATTCCATTATTAATTTCAGAAGAGGAGGTTCTATTTAATGATATTGGAAAATCTTTAGAACTTTCTCTTTGCCTGTTCTTAAACAAAACATTTAAATAGTATTACCATGGTATAACGAATGGTGATGTCAAATGGAAGCTGTTCCTGCAAAAATAACCCCTAGACTTATTCATGAAATGGATGATATTATTAAAGAAGGCTGGTATGCTAATCGTTCTGAACTAATTAGAGATGCAGTTAGAGAAATAGTTAGGAAAATGAAAGCTGAACGGTTAGAGCAAGCAATAAAAGAAGATGTAACTTGGAGTTTGCATGGTAAAGATTAAACAAGCAATATTTGATGCTGGACCTTTTATTCATCTGGAAGAAATTAAAGAAATTAACTTGCTTAGTTTATTTCAACAAATTCTAACTACTAAAGAAATTCTGTCTGAATGTAATAGAATGTTAAGTGAAATTAAGAAGCTAAAGAATGTTGAAGAGAAGAAACTAACTGGAAAAAGTAAAGACATGGCAAAATATCTTACCGGAAGATATGGCCTTGATTTAGGGGAAGCTACTGGCATTGCGCTTTGCAATCAAGAGTTAATAAAACTATTTTTTACTGACGACTTAGAAGCCAGAAGAGTTGCTAAGAATTTAGGGTTTGAACCACATGGAACAATTGCAATAATTCTCCGTTCTTTTAAGGAGAAAAAGTTAAACAAAAAAGAAGCTAAAGAATTAATAGAAAAACTATATTCACAATCTTCTTTATTTCTAACTAGTGATTTAAAAGAATGGACTATGAAAGAGATTAATAAATATTAGTTACAAAAAGTTTTATAAAAACCACTATCCCTCAATAATAAAATGCCACCAGGTAAAATAAATGAAAGAAATTTAGAATATTGGCTTGAACAAGATGAAGATGCTAGATTAAACCTACTAAGATTCAAATTTGTTTTAATTGCAGGTCCTGGTAATGAAGGATACATTTATCTTGGTGCTGAAACAATTGATCACAAAGATTTATTTAATGATTTCTTAAGAGAGTGTGATGATAAAGATAGTTATGAACCGCGTGGTGGTGGATTTTGTTCTGTAAAAGATTTTGATCCCACTGCACCAGTAAAAGATTCTTATAAAGTTCATCTTTTTGGTTCAAGTACAACTCTAGGGGATTCTGATATAGATCTTTTAGAAAAAACAATTTCTGAAGCTAAAATTAGAAGATTTCATTATCACTCAGATTACAGTTAACACTTTCTCTCTGCTCTTACTTCCAGACTTGATTTCAACTTTCAAATTGTATTCTTTCTTGAAAAATTTGATAATCGCTTGATTAGCTTTCCCTTTCTCAGGTACTGCTTGCAGATAGAGTTTAAGTTGATTGTTGATTTCCTTTAATTCAGTTCTAGAAGCATTAGGAATTACTTTTATTTTAAGAAGGTTATTTTTGATGTAATTATGAATATCCATTTCATAAAGAATTGTTTTATTGTTTATTAAATCTCCTCAATAATATCTATCTCTGGAAGCAAATAGAGTTTAATTTCTTTATCTAAACCTAAGCGGTATTTCTTATTCTCAATCATTTCAACCAAATTATCATATTCAGATAGAGGAGCTGTACAAAGAACTTTATCACCTAAAACCACCGCAGAAATATCTTCATCAATCTCAGAAATAGGTTCCCAAGCTTTAACGACTCTCAAACATAAAGAACTATCAGCTTCCAATCCGGGAACGTTTAAAGGATATTCTTTTGAAGAACTTCCTGGTTTCTCTGTCAAATAACCTTTAATAAACATAATTGCTGTGAATGATATATAGAATATAAATATTTGTGGTTTGGAAAGGATATGGACATAACGATGTTATGTGCCCCCTACTTTATGTAGGGGTGCGTAGCGTTAGCGGAGCAAGTAATTCTGGTGGTATAAAATTTTGGTAGGGTGTTAACACTGCATGTTTAGTATAGAAAGGGGCGAGAAAATTAGCATCCGCAGATACAAGAAGGATTATCTCCTCTTAGCATTGAAAATTCTCTCCTACTAGATTTATCGCAATAATCTTTACAAATTATTGAACAAGGTTTTGCACATACGTTCCATTCTTCATTAATATATTTCTCATTTATTCTATAATCTATTTTGGATTCCATGGGCATAATCCATGTTTCTTCACAATTTGCTATCTTGTAAGAAAACTGATCTTCTTGTGATGAAATTCCTCCAATGGTGCCTTTAATGATATTAGATTTAAACAAAAATAACATCCCTATTAATAAAATGATGAGTAATAATATTGAAGTGTATAAAATAATTTTCTTTGGTTTTTCTTTTACGAATAATAAGATGGAAAATAAAATTGCAAATGGATAATAAAAAAGAGAGTAATTTAAACCAATTAGATATAAGAAGAAAGGAATGATTAGCAATAATAAAGAAGAAAGTAATCTTGTTTTCTTACTTTTTTGTTTTACATAATCAAATAGAAGAGAGATGCCACAGATTATCAAATAAATGATTATAATTAGTATTAACGAATTAAATATAAAATCTAAAAGGTTTATTCTTTGATAATTTGGTGCATTTTGAAAATATGATGTCATTGATCCCCAATTATCTTCCTGTTCTTTTTCAGCTTCTTCTTTAATACAATTGAAATCCTCTTTATTTATGTAATAAGAACACCTAAAAGAAGTAAATTCTTCTTCAAATGAATTCAGTTCACAGGGGATTGGAAAAAAAGGATTTAACTTGTAAATTAATGTTGGATAAAAATAAATATTTCCTGTTAGGATGGGCAATAAGTTGTTTTTAAACTCAGAATTTTTTTGTATTTTATTCTGATTTAAAGTTTCTTGGGTTTCAAGAAGATTAACAACTTCTTTTGGGTCAATATTATTAATGCTTGAGGTATCTTTTATTTGGACTTTTAAGGCATCAATTTCTTCTCCTAATTTAATCTGTTGGCAGTACTGTTCTCCTGCCTCTGGAAGAAAAGATGAATTAATAAAAAAAGAAACTAAAATTAATATTAAGAACAAAACAGGAAAGAATAATTTTGATGGAGTTGGCTTGATAAACTCTTTGAAGTTAAATTTTTTATGCTCTTTTGATAATAAAATTGCATCTTCAATGTCCTTTTTATTATATTTCTGTTTAAGGAGATAATTCCTAAGCTGTTGTTCAGAATAACCTTGTGCTTCTTCTGATTTTATCCAATCAGCTAATTTTTTATTTGCCATCTTACTCTTTTAATTATTAGTAATCTTTAAAGGCTTTTAAAGATTGTGTTATATTTTCTCGCCCCGTTTAAGATTAAGTTTTAACTTTCCTTACCACCAGAATTATTGCACATAACGCGCGTTATGTTGAATTCGTTTCTATCTTGAATATTTTTAAGGTAGAGGGCGTATCTGGAAGCCCATAACAACGTAACTATTATGTTGCAAGTTTAATCTAAACTCACAACCCATAACCCATAACCCACAACTAATTCAGAGTAACCTTTAAAAACATAATAGTTAATGTTATTAGTATGTCTAAAAAAGATTGGTCTGATGTTGTTAAAGAAAAAGTAAAGAAATACTCAGAAGATCAAATTGTTTTTACCAAATCTCGTTTAATTAATTGGCTATGTAAGAGAAATAAGTCCACTCTAGAGAAAATGAGAAATGAGATTATTAACTCTGATGCTCTTACTTTTACTGAAAAACAAGAAATTAAATACGAAAGTGAAAAAGAAGAACGTTTCAGATGCTACTTTGTTTACTCTGGAAGTAAAGGAAGATGTTATGTGTTAAGATTTAACCATCAAATTAAAGTAATAACGGTTTTTCCTTTGGGAAGAACAACTTTAAAAAAGTATAGAAGAAGATTTAAATAGTAGAAATATATTACAACTAATACAAAATGAAAGAAAGATTTAAAGCATCATATGATGAAGAAGGAGATGTACTTACTATCTATAGAGAGGGGGCTAAAGTAAAAGAAAGTATAGAAGTCTCTGAAGATTTAATTATTGATATTGATAATGATATGAATTTAGTTAGTCTAGAATTAATTGATGCCTATAAATTTTTACATACTTTAAACGAAAATATCTCAAAAGAAATGCTTTTAGACATTCAAGATGTAGAATTGGAAGCTAAGAATTATAGAAATTATTGGGTTATTACTCTAATGTTTAAATATCAAGAAGAAGTAATTACTGAGAAACTTCCAGCTTTTGCAAGTGCGGATTTTAAAAGTCCGTTGATTGCATCGGCTTCAGTATAATGTAATTACTAATCTTTAAATTGTTTTCTAAGATTATTAAGCTTAAAAAAATTAATTGTTCTTAAAGATAGCCGGAAAAGTTAGTTTTGTTATTTACCAGTTGAATTTGATTTCAGTGCATCAAGTTGTTGTGTTCGAATCTCTGAGAGACATCTAAACATTTCCATTTCTAATCTATTTTTTTGAGGTTGAATTGGGAAAAATGACTTTTCATATGATTGAACTTCACAACCCATCTCTTGCATTAGATTATTATAGTTACCTATAAAATCCCCATTTACTGGACTATAGACTAAAGGGCCTTCATCTCTTGTCACAACAAGAACATAAATATGGAAATCACCATTGCCCAGTTCATAATTAAAATAACCAAAAGGGGTATATGCAAATAAAGGGAATCCTGCATTAATTACTTGTCCAAATACTAATGCGGTCTGCCTTCTTAATTTGTAAGCACAAAGATGTTCATCATTCTCATCAGTTTCAATAGCATATGGGTTACAATCATTTACACTAAAAGTTCTGTCGTATTTAAAGAAATTTTCAACTTCTGCTTTTGTTGGAGGAGTTAAAAAAACTATTGATTGAAGAATTAAAAGTATAATAATCGACACAACTATAAACAGGATAAAATTTTTCCAACTCGAATTCTTCCAATACAATAATTTTTGGATATCCATAATACATTTGAATATATATTAACTTATTAAACTTTCCATTTCAAATGTAATCAGATTAGGCTTCTAGAAGTTAAGAATGATAAATAATAAATACTAGTTCAACCCCGGTCTCCTCAATGAAAAGTTTAAACCTCAATTACGATGATTTTTATAAATTTTTAACCTCCCTTACAATTTTATTAAGCCTTTTACTGATTTATGCCATATATCGGATGGTTCAATTGGCTTATTCTCTAGGAGTGTCAGATATACAGATTGATTTACTTATAATTTCTTTCTATGTCTTTCTTGGTTTATTAGGCCTTTCTATTTTAGCGTTTGGTTGGGCTATGTGGAAATGGAAAAAAAATCAAGATAAATTAGATAAGAAATTATCAGCAGAGTTAGGTCTTAAAATAGCTCAAATAGAGAAAACTGAAGCAGAAACAACTAGAACAATGTTAGGTTATGAAAAACTTTTTTGAAGAATATCAAATTTTAAAAACTTTAATGAGATGTAAAGTATTTTTGATACACTTAAAAGAGATTAAACCCCATAACCCACAACTAATTAAAGTAACCTTTAAAAACATTCCACCATTCCTAAATATATTATGGACTGGAACAAAATTCAAGATAAATGGCAGAAAGCTTGGCAGAAAGCAGAGTTAGGTAAAGCTACTGCTCAAAAGGGTAAAGAGAAGTTTATGATGATTTTTGCTTATCCTGGCATTGGAGGATACTTACACGTCGGCCATATGCGGGGTTTCTCGTACACAGATGCAATTTGCCGTTACCAAAGATTGTTGGGGAAAGAAGTATTATATCCAGTTGGAACACATGCTTCTGGTAATCAGGCCCTAGGTTTTGCCAACAAAGTAAAAAATAATGATGAAACTTGGATTAAATACCTAAAAGACAATGGCTGTCCAAAATCAAAAATTAAAGAATTAACTGATCCAAAAGCAGTTGTAGATTATTTCAATCAAGTTTATATTAACGATTACTGGAAGAAGTTTGGTTTTATCTGCGACTGGGATAGATTTACTTCTTCTGTAAATCCAGATTATCAAAAATTTATCCAATGGCAATTCAAAAAACTGCAACAAAAAGATCTGCTAATCCAAAAACCGTATTTTGCTACTGCCTGTTTAACTTGTGGTCCGGTTGCTGTTGATCCAAGTGAAACTGATATTTCTAAAGGCGGGAATGCAGAAAAGAATGAATACACATTGCTTAAATTCAAATTAGGAGAAGATAACTTAATCGCAGCTACATTAAGACCGGAAACAGTTTTTGGGCAAACCAATTTGTGGATTAATCCTGATGCCAAGTATGTGAGAGTAGAGGTTGAAGGAGAAAACTGGATTCTTAGCGAAGAGGCAGCAGAAAAATTAAAATATCAAAAAGATGATGTTATCTTAAAAGAAGATGTTAACCCAGAACAGTTTATCGGAAAAGAAGCATTAGCGCCAGGTATCGAAAGAGAAATAATTATTCTTCCGGCAAAGTTCTGTGATCCAAATGTTGGTTCAGGGATTGTAACATCTGTACCTAGCGATGCGCCTTACGATTATATTGCTTTAAAAGAACTGCAAGAGAATAAAGAGGAAATAGAAAAATATAATCTTGACGAAACTGATATCAAAAATATTAAACTTATCCCAATCATTAAATCTAAAGGCTATGGCGACTTTCCAGCTGAAGAGATTGTTAAAAAACTTAATATCAAATCATTAGACAATCCAAAATTAGAAGAAGCTACTAAAGAAATCTATAAAGCTGGTTTTCATACTGGAATTATGACAGACATTTGCGGTAAATTCTCTGGAAAAAGAGTTGAGGAAGCAAAAGAGTTAATGAAAGCAGAAATGCTAGAAAAGAATCAAGCAGATTTGTTTCATGATTTAAGTGAAGAGGTTATCTGCAGATGCGGTGAAAAAGTTATTATTAAAAGAATAGATGACCAATGGTTTATCAAATATTCTGATCCAGAATTAACTGAACGAAGTAAAGAGCAAGCACGTGAAATGAAAATTTATCCAAAAGAATATTATGATAATATGCCAAATGTGTTGGATTGGTTCTCAGACAGAGCATGTGCTAGACTTGGAAATTGGCTAGGAACCAGATTGCCTTTTGATGACCGTTGGATTGTAGAACCGATAAGCGATTCCACTTTATACCCTGCATATTATATTGTTTCCAAATGGATCAACAACAAAAAGATTAAAACTAAAGATCTAACTGAAGAATTCTTTGATTATGTTTTCCTGGGCATAGGAGAAGAAAATATTAAATGGAAACCAATCAAAGATGAATTTGACTATTTTTATCCGTTAGACATTAATCTTGGCGGTAAAGAGCATAAAACTGTACACTTTCCAGTTTTCCTGATGAATCATGTAGCAATCTTACCTGAAGAGAAATGGCCTAGAGGAATTTTTGTCAACTGGTGGGTTACTGGTAAAGGCAGCAAGATTTCTAAAAGTAAAGGTGGTGCAGTTCCGATTCCGGAAGCAATCGAGAAGTATGGTGTTGATGCTATGCGTTTATATTATGCCCATATCGGCTCTCCTCATTTAGATGTTGTTTGGACAGAAGAGATTGTTATGAACTATAAGAATTCTTTAGAAAAAGTTGCCCATTTAATTTCAGAGTTAAGAAAACTTGACGGAAAGAAAAAGTCTGTTGATGACTGGTTAATTTCTAGAATTAATGAACATTTGAATAAAATCAACAAAGAAATGAAAGATTATAACTTGCGAGAACTTGCTTCAACTGTTTATTTTACAATTTATGATGACTTGAAGTGGTATTTGAGAAGAGGCGGTGAAAATAAAAAGATTATCAACGAAGCCATTGATATCTGGTTAAGATTGATGAATCCGATTACTCCACATCTTAGCGAGGAACTAAATGATACAAAAGAATTAATTTCTGCTTCAGAATGGTCAAAAGTTGAAAAAAACAAAATCAGTCTAAAAGCAAACGCTAACGAACAATTAGTTAGAACAGCAATTGAAGGAATGAGAAATGTTTTGAAGTTAGCCAAACTCGAAAAAGCAAACAAATACACTTTATTTATTGCAGAAGATTGGTTGTATGAATTATTTAATATTATTTCACATGAAATCAAAGTTACTAGAAACATCGGCGAAATTATGAAAAAAGTTCTTGATCAGGAAAAGATGAAGATGAAAGGTAAAGAGATCAGCAAGATTGTTCAGGGATTAGTTAAAGATGTTTCTAAACTTCCTGAAATAGTAACTTCACAAATTGAAGAATATGACGTGATAGTTGAAGCAAAAGATTTCCTAGAGAAAGAGTTTGATTGTAAAGTTGAAGTGATAAAAGCAGAAGATTCTAAAGAAAATAAAGCTAGCTCTGCAAGACCGGGAAAGGTTGGAATATTGGTGAAATAGAAAATGATGGATGAAGTTAAGTTTATGAAAGGCAGGATGAAAAAAGCTGAGTTAATTGTTCAGTTTAAGATCAAAGGGAAGTCCAGAAAAAAAGTTTTTAAGTTAACAGACAGGAAAATTACTTTGGGAACAGGAATTGATCCGGTTGATACTGATTTTGTTTACTATACAAAAGAAAGGATTTTGTTTACTAACCCTAGAGAAGATAATGATCACATTACAGAAACAATAGCAGTTAATCATGCCATTCTAACAAGAAATGAAGAAGGTTGTTATGCAATTAAGAACAATGGGCATGGAGTAATTGTTAACAGCAAAGTGCTAAGTCCTGGAGAAGTATTCATTTTAAAGAGTAAAGCTAAAGTAAAACTAGGAACTTCCTCTATAAAACTACAAATTCTTTATAATTAATAAAAAAGAATAAAAAAATAAAAAATTCTTTACCTATCTTTCCAAGCAACAAATCCCCAAACAACTAGGTTAGCTAATGTTGCTAAATAACCAATAAATGGTATAAAACCCACCAGTGGGATCAAAGCTAACCAACCAGGATAATTACGTTTCTCAAAGATTCTCCAAGTTGCAATAATTCCCAGTATACCTACCGCAATCCATCCTAAGATAGGGATTATTATTAGGAAAACCCAAGCCCAGTGAAAATTACCCAACTGCAAAATTAATGCAAGATTAGCAACAGGTATCCATGCCAGCCAAGGATATTGATGATCTAATTTTTTAGCAACAGTCATCAAAGCCAGTGCCATATAAATGTACAGAACAATCGACACACCAATCATTACTCCCAGTAATGCACCCATAAAAGGCATCATTCCTCCAAATCCATTTACCATTTTTTATTATCACCTCATGTTTTTATTATAAATTATGTAATTAATTATGTTATTTAAATGTTTGTTTTCGTTAAGTTTATTAAAAAATATTGTGAGCAGCGCCAATGGAGGCGCATTTTTTTGAATGTAATGAGAAAAAATCTAAGGCGCCGTGCCCTGCTCACAATTAAATTAATCTAATTCGTTAAGTTTATTAAGTATAAACTATTTATTACATATAAGATGAAAAAAAAAGAAATAATCATTGCGATTACTATTGCGATTATTTTTGCTTTATTTGTAGGTTACGGAATTGAAGTGTTTGATCCTAGTCTGGATAGGGAAGATTTTTGTCCAGACAGTTTATATGAAATTGATAATGAAGAAGAGTGTCTAGCAGCAGATGGCAATTGGGGAATCAGTTCTCCAGAACCAAGAGTTCCGGTAAAAGGGGACATTGAAGGAAACAAATTCTGTTCTCCAGCAAAAGAATGTTATGATGCCTATGACTTAGAACGGACAAGGCATGATAAGAATGTTTTCATTGTTAGCATTATTATTGGCTTAATAGCAATTTTTATAGGAGTAATTCTTAAGAAAGATCCTGTCAGTACAGGAATTTTAAGTGGCGGAATACTACTAATCATTTACGGTACAATAAGATATTGGGAGCATGCAAATGATACTTTAAAATTTATTCTTCTTGGAATCGTTCTTGTAGTTTTAATTTGGATCGGTTATAAGAAGTTAAAATGAGAAGTATTCCACTAAGAGTTAAAGAATTGAACAAGCAGATTGAACATTATGGGATTAGTTATCATAAAAAAGATCAAATAGTCCTTCTTGAAGATGACAAATATAAATTTATTCTTGTCAATAAAAAACCAGAGTTCTTTTATTACGAAAATAAGATTGTTCCAACATTAAAATTACTGCAGCAGAAAGAAGTTCTAAAGAAAATAACTGTTGATATGGGTGCAGTTAAATTTGTAATTAACGGCGCAGACATTATGCGACCGGGAATAGTTGAGATTGAAAATGGGATTAATGAGGATGATTTCATTGTTATCGTTGATGTTAACAATAAGAAACCGTTGGCTGTTGGTATTGCTTTGCTAAATTCTGAAGAGATGGAAAAAACTACTGGTGGGAAAGTAATTAAGAATATTCATTACGTTGGAGACGAGATTTGGAAATGGGAATAAATTTTTATAGTTTAAATTATTTATATTGGTTTAGGAGGTAAGAAAGATGAATGAAAAAGGAAGTGAAACAATAAAATTGGTTTTAATGATTATTGGATTCTTAATTTTAATAGCCGTAGCAATCGCTACAATTATGAGGCTTTTGGGATGAAAGTAAATTATAAATTCTTAAGCTTACTCTTTCAAGTTGATTTAGTTTTTCTTTTTTTTGTTAATTTAATCTTAGACGCTTTTAATCCAGTTTGTCCTTTTGGTTCATTAAGACTAATATCTTATGGAGGGACAGGCGCGGCTTTACTATTCAGTGTATTATTCAAATTGTAAAATGATAACTAACAGATCAACAGGTAACGTAATCTCAAAAAAAGAAGTTGTTTGTAGAAACTTCTTTACGCAAATGTTAGGATTAATGAACAAGTTGGGTAAAACAAACCTAATCATGGTTTTCAAGAAAGAAAGAAGAATATCATTACACAACTTCTTTGTTTTTTATCCAATAGAGGTTTTAGTTTTAGATGAAAATAAGAAAGTAATCGAAATCAAAGAAAACTTCAGACCATTCACATTCTGGAATTCTAAGAAAAAAGGAAAATATTTGATTGAATTAGGAAACGAAGAATCAAAAAAGAAAGTTAAATTAAATGATCTACTGGAATTTTGATTAAGCAGGGATTATCTTAATTCCAGTATCTTCCGGAATGATTGTTACTTCCTCATTATCATGAAAATTATACTTCTCAACCAATTCTTTTGGAATTCTTACTCCTAAACTCATTCCCCATTTAGATACCTTTGCATGGAACTTTTTCATTTCCCTATAAATTTGAGCAACATCATGCAACTGTTTCATGTTAACAATCTCTTCCCCGCATTTATCACATTTAAAATAATTATACTCAACTCCTTCTGGAGTTTTATCTTTTAGTTCAATCATTTTCCCTTTACAGTCTGAACATTTTTTTTCAGTTTTCATTTTTATCTCACCTGCCAGTTTCGATTGTTAAAATTTTTATTTTCATTCCTGTAATTTGACCAACACAAATAACCGTAAAGTTTTTGTATTGTTTGTAAAACTTAAGATTATTTTTTCCAAACCTCTTAATTCTACCACCCTTAAGAGCAGCTTCAATCATATCGGGAGTTACTCCTCTTTGCATTGCTCTAACAAAGGCATGACGCTTAATTTCAATATCGCATTTACTTAAGTCCATACTATCACTTAATATCTCGTGATATCATTTAATATATTTAAATGTTTCTAAAATTTATTCTATAAATTCTAAAACCCAATAAAATCAACTTCAATCTCCAACTGATCGGCCGTTGGATACTCAACAACAATCGCCGGAACTAAACCCAGATTAATTATTTTATTCTTATTCTTCTTCACAGTTTTCTTAGAAACTAAGATTCGAGGTTTTGATTCATCCAGAAAGATCTCATTATCTTTCAATTTTAATTTTGTTTGAACAGAACCAAACAATTCTTTTAATTTACCAACCAAAGCAGAATGATCTTCTTTTAAACTTTCCCGATAACCAACTCCTGGTTTTAACTCTTCCAAATACAAAGCACCGCGAGTCAACATCCCTTCTTTATCAACAATGTCAAAATCTTTGTGAGAATACTTAGCTTCCCTTTTAATTCTTTCAGATAATTGGGTAGCATCTTTCAGTTTTGCAGTACAAAGATGAACAGGTAAATCAAACTCTTTCTCGCCAACATATTTAATTAACTCTAACCCTAATTCCATTGATCCTTTGACAGCATAACTCATTTCATCTTTAACAGTAAAACCCATTTCCAGCAATTTAGACTGTTCATTATCTGCAACCTCTAACTCATTCAGATTTAGAAAATCAATTTTATCATGAACATAATCAACCATCTTCTTGGATTCCTTTTCTTTACCAGGAATTAAAGGAACTTCTACGCCTACGTGCCAAGGAAATTTTCTGGCCAATTCTAATCTGTCCCATAATTGTTCTGAATCTAAGTCCAAATGAAATCTAATCTCATCTAAACCAACTGCAAATAGTTTTTGCAAAGTATCAT
>CAZIMI010000019.1:0-12118 GCA_964540325.1 uncultured Methanosarcinales archaeon
TAAAGAAACATCAGGAGAAAGCAGAATTTAAGATTAAGTGGGAAAAGTTTCAGGTTTGGTTTAGTAAAGTCTAATTAAATCCGCCAGTTATCCAGAGATAAAATACTACTAGAATTATGATAATAATTATTAGGGCAATGAACTTAAATTCTTCCTGTCCTTTTCTACAACTTAATAAAGATTTTGTGGTTGCGTACATTCTTCTAATGGAAATGTTTTTAAGTATATAAATTTTCTTTTTTGTTAGGTGATTTATGATGAGGAAAATATTATTAATTAGTTTAATTATTTTAAGTTTATTTTTAGTTGGTTGCGGTACTGTTTTAGATTATTTATTAGAAATTACTGATGATTCAGAACCAACACCTTTAGAAACAGTTTTTGATTGGGATTCAGAAGGAAATGTTTCGGATACCACCACTTCAACAAAAGCTGGAACTGATACGGGAACAGAAGATGGAAAACCAACTTCAACATCTAAAAAAACATCAACTACAGATGAAGATGGCTGTAAACAAAATAAGGACTGTCCTGCGGGAAATGTTTGTATTGATGGTGAATGTGGAACTGTTGCTAATCTATATAAAACTGAAGGGTGTTCAAAGAAATGTAACTTTAATAATGCTGTTGTGGAAACAAGTGACGGACAAACATTTACTTTAAACAGAGGGAAAGGAGATTATACTGCTGCCGGTGCGATAGAATGGAAACTTGTAACGGGTCCGGATTACTGTCAGGGTGATGATATTATTGTTCCTGTAATGATAAAGAAAAAGTATTTAGGGAAAATAGTCAACGAACAATATGTTACAGTTAAAGTTGGCGAGAAAAGTGAAGTTGTTACTCATCCAAATATGAAGTCAATTAAGTTTACCTTTACTGTCAAGAGTGTCAATGAAGAGTGTGGTTAGTTAAAATTATTGGGGTAAACGCCAGCGCCAATGGAGGCGCATTTTTCTGTAAAGAAAAATCTGAGGCGCCGTGCCCTGGTGTTTACCATTAAATTTGAGTCGTCAGTTAAATATATAAATGATAACAACTTCCTTAGTAAAAAAAGAGGCAGATTAAATGGATTTAGCGATGTTACAAAACTTTCTGATTGCTTTAGGACTAGGGGCATTAATTGGTTTGGAGAGAGAGTATGCTCGTTTCAAAAAAAGAACCCACGATTATGCTGGAATCAGAACATTTCCATTAATTGCTTTGTTTGGAGCTTTATCTGCTTATCTTGGAGATTTAATTTCGCCCTGGGTTTTGGTTGCTGGAATACTTTTGGTAGGTGTTTTAGTTATTATGGCTTATTTCATGATTGCCAAAGGTTCAAAAGTTCATTTTGGTGCTACTTCAGAGATGGCTGGTTTCTTAGTTTTTTTCTTGGGGGTATTAGCATACTATAATGAAATTACATTTGCGATAATTTTGGCAGTAGCGGTAACAATTATCCTTTATGCTAGATCAATATTACATCATTTTGCTGAAAAAATTAAAAAACAAGAAATGGCTGATACTTTAAAATTTGCAGTGATTGCTTTTGTGATTCTTCCGTTATTACCAAATCAAGGTTACGGGCCTTTAGAAATGTTTAATCCCTATGTGATTTGGTTGATGGTAGTATTCATTTCTGGAATAGGTTTTGCAGGTTATGTCTTGATGAAATGGTTTGGTGAAAAAGGAATTACTTTAGCAGGAATTCTTGGAGGATTAGTTTCAAGTACTGCCGTTACTTCTAGTTTCGCAGTTAGAAGTAAAAAAGAAAAAAATATTTATCGAACTTTAGTTTTAGGGGTGATTCTTGCCAATACGATTATGTTTGTAAGGATTTTAATAGAAGTGTTTGTTATTAACAAATCATTGTTGCCAAAAGTAATTTTACCCATTTCAATTTTAATGGTTGTCTGTGCAGTCTTCTCTTATTTTCTGTGGAGAAAAGCTAAAGACGCTAAAGGTAAAGTTGAATTAACTTCCCCTTTCACTCTTGGTCCGGCTTTAAAGTTTGGTGCATTTTTTGCAGTGATTTTAGCTTTAGTAAAAGTTGCCGATGTTTATCTTTCTTCAAAAGGAGTTTATTTGGTAAGTTTCATTTCCGGATTTGCTGATGTGGATGCGATTACGGTTTCTTTATCCCAATTATCTAAAACCTCTTTGGATTTTGTTACTGCCCGTAACGGAATTGTTTTAGCAGCTTTAACGAACGTGGGCGTGAAAGGTGGTATTGCTTACATCTTTGGAGATAGAGAAAAGTTTGGTAAGATTATTCTTGCTTTCTATATTGTGCTGATATTGTTGGGATTGGGATTGTTGTGGGTGTTTTAGAAAACAGAAAAGATTATAAATAAAAACTTGTTTCTAAGAGTTATGTTGGGATTAGGGAAAAATAAACAAGAAAAGTTTCTAAGTGAACTTAATGCAATTAATGTAGAAGAAAATGATAAATGGAAAGCTACTGCAGAAGCGGTTATTAGTGAAATGTTATCTTTTTATGGGGGTTTAGTTACAACTTATCATCCAAATGAGACAGGGAATGAACTTCTGATTAAATTGTACAGTAAAGATCTTAATTTTGCAAGATCAATCTTAATTAGAAAAAATTATTCTGAACTATTGGCAGAAATGCAAATTCGGAAAGGTGAATTGCCTCGTTATACTTATGTCTTTGTTTTTGCTACTATTGAAAAGGTTTATGCTTTGTGTAAGAAACTAAACAGAGACATTAAAAATGCCGATGAGGATGGACTTCGTAATTTGCGTGAAAACTTAGGAAAAACGTTTTTAGAAGTGAACACGATCTTTAAAGAAGCATTTGGTAATTATGAAGCGGGTAAAAATAATTCTTTAGCACCAAAATTACGGGCTTTACTTGATGCAGTGTATAAAAAGCACTTATTCTAAAAATTACTTAAAAAAATTCTAACTTCGGCTCTTTCTTATCAACTAAACTGGTGAAGCTAGAAAAGTCTGGAGGGGTATCTGCTTCTTGTTCTTTTTTCTAAAAAAAGAAAATCGGGGGGCTTTTATATTTAATGTCTAATCAAAATTTCTTACTAATTTGAATAGATTCCAAAAAGGATGTGAGAAAAATCTCTTATAATATTTACTTAATATCTTGGAATCTTCATGCATTTCTTTTTGAGAGATATCAAAAGAATATTTTTTGTTAATCTTCCCCCATGCATCTGCCATTTCAGTTTTATTTTTTGGGCCACAAATTTCAATTTTATCTGATTTTCTAAAAATTGCGAAGTTTATTGTTAACCAAAGAGAAATAAATCTTGCTCCTAAAAAATTCCCGCTTTTGCATCAATGATTGAAGGTATAAAAAGTTTTGGAAAAATAATATCTAAATCATTTAGATTGCCTAATACAAAAGCCATATTCCAAGCTGTATACAAGCTTGCCCATTCTTGACTAACTTCTATTGTGGGAAAAAGACTGCTTTTAGAATATAACTTATAAAATGAATTTTTGTTCTCTGGGATAACAATTCCTCTTTTGAATGTTGTTTTTGGATGATTAATTTTTAGATCTTCACATAATGTGTGTGCACATAATGCATTTGATTTAAAACCATTTTTGTATTCTGTGATTCCTGCTTCATAAATGTTTATTCTCACTAGCTCATTAATGTGTTGGATGTGGTTTTGTTTAATTGGTGAGAGTAGCCTATATTCAACATAATTTATTTGTTTTTCTTTATACCACTTTTTTAGTTCTTCTTTTTTTATTTGAGATTTTGATAAACCCTGTTGAAGTTTAAAATATATCAGAAAAGGATCAAGTGAGAATGGTTTTGCTATATCAAAAAAATGAGATGAAATCTTCAATGCATTGACAAAAGTTTTGATAGGATGCCGTGTATTTAAGCCAAGATCCTCTTCTTTTTTCTTATAATGGTTTTGAACTTCAATAAAAAATTCATGGTCATTACACATTGTTGCTGTTAAAGCTTCAAGAATATATGAGACATGAACAGCTTTGATTATGTTCTTTGCGGGTTTAAACCAATTTTGATTATTTCCCAATTCTAAGAATTCAATAATTGCAGGATGTTTGGATAGGATGGCTTTCTTGATAATCTTAAACATAGAATCTAATTTTTTTGGTTTAGTTTTACTTTCTTGAAAAAAATTATCAATAATTTTGTTTTTAGTTTTAAGATCATCTAATCTTATCTCTTTTAGAACTTTTTTTATTATTGTAGGATTGGTCATTAAATCATTAGATAAACCAAATAGGGAAAATGATTTTTCAATAACCTCTTTCTCTTTTTTTCTCATTATATAATGTAAGTAATGTGCTTAATTTATAACATGTTATACGCAGTAATAATCCTAAAAAAACTCTAACTTAGGTTCTTTCTTATCTTCATCTTCTTTCTTATTAACTAGATTCATGAAACCAGAGAAGTCTGGAGCTGTATCTTCTTTCTTCCCGCTGAAGGCGGTGCCAGAAATCTCTGATTTCTGAGCATCTCCAGGACTAGCAAACATGCTCATTAGATTACTTGAATCTGCTGGTTCGGTTGCAGAACTGGAACTTGTTTCGGATGCTAAATCTGTTGTAGAACTCAGTTCAGCTGGTCTCTCTGGACTTAAACCTACAGTTCCTTCTTTTTGCTGCAAGAGATGTGTTAATATGTGGAGAACTTTACGAATATCATCATGAGTATCATGTTTTGTATCAATTGTCAATTTCATCTTATCACCTTAATTTAGTTTTGAGTTGTGGGTTATGAGTTATGGGTAAAAAACTCAGAACTCACTACCCAGTACCCAGAACTACAATGAAGTATATAATTTTTACTATGTTCATGAGAACCTAATGTTTTAAATAATATTATCTTTTTTTAGGTCGCACATTGCAACATTTACCTAAAATATCAGAAAGTTTGGAAGCGAGGCTTAATGGAAATAGTAGAAAAAAGTTTCGTGTACTTGTTTTTAGTCAGTATTGCCATTATAATGGTAAAGAGATAAAAGCGGGTTTAGAATATTATGTTTTTACTAAGTGTGGTGATAATGGATTAGAGAAAGTTAAGGTTGTACTTGATTCTTTAGAAGTTATCTATGAAGATGGTTTCCGGGGTTGGGGTTATGTTGAAGTTCCTGAAATTGGTAAAAGAAAACTTAAAAAATTAGTTGATGAAGACAGCGTAGGAATGATTGTTTCTAATGAAGATAAAATTTGGTGTACTTAATTAAAAGAAAAGTGCGCCCGCCGGGATTCGAATATCCGGATTTAAAGCAAGACTTTAAACCTCCCGGATCACCGGCTGACTTCTAAGCCTTCTAATGGAAGGCCGGGAAACTAGAACACAATATTGTGTTTTTCTAGCCATTAAACTACAGGCGCTTAGGTAGTTTAATTTAATGCTTATTTATAAAAGTTCGCTTTGAGAATTAACAGATTTAATAAAAATAAAAAAATGAAAATTATGTGCTTTACTAAACAATGAACAGAACTTTAGCTACACAGTTTTCTTTGATTGATTTTTAGAGAGTGAAGAGAAATAATTTAACAAAACCCTCAAGAAAACAATAAAATTATAAAACAAAATAACTTTCCACATAAAATGGTTAAAAAAGAGAGTGTAATTGTTTTCGGTTCACATTCAGATGATTTTGTTATTGGGGCAGGTGGTACTATTGCTAATTATACTCAAGAAGGCAAGAAGGTTACTTCAATCGTCTTTTCTCATGGAGAGAAATCTCATCCCTGGCTTAAGGAAAAGGTTGTCCAAAAGATGCGTTCAAAAGAAGCTTTGGAAGCTAGCCAACTTCTTGGTTGTCAAACATACATCTATAATTTGGAAGAGATGAAATTTCACGAACACTATGAAAAAAAAGGCTTGGAACAAGAAATTCTTAAAAGGTTAAAAAAAGAAAAACCAACAAAGATTTTTACCCATAGTATTGAAGACCCTCATCCCGATCATAAAGCTGTGCATAAGATTACTTTAGATTTATATCATCAGCTTGATTTTAAACCAGAAGTTTATGTTTATTCTGTCTGGAATCCTGTTTCGTTTAAGACTAGTTGGCCGGCATTATATGTTAACATTACAAAAACATTTTCATTGAAACTAAAAGCTTTGAAATCTTTCCGTAGTCAAAAGGTTCATGTTGCTTATCCCTTTTTCCTTTTATTATTTAGAGCAATTAAGAACGGGTTTAAAATAAGAACGCTCTTTGCAGAGCAGTTTTACAGAATAAAATGAATGATGAACAAATGTCGTGGGACTTCGTGAGAATGTCCCACTTGAATGGATTTGGAATCAAACGTTTGGCTTGCCCAAAGGTTTGTGCAGAACAATTTTACAGAATAAAATGACAGAAAAAATAAAATTATTGGTTGTATCAGATACATATCATCCAAAAGTAGATGGTACAGTCATGTTTATTGACGAATTTCTAAGAAGAACAAATCATTTTTTTAATCTTAGTCTTCTTGTACCCGATTTTGGTAAACATAAATCTGTAAAAAATGTTAATGTTCAATATTTGAAAGTTTCAAAAATAATCAAGCCTTTGCCAACTTATCCAGCAATAAGATTATCAATAGGAAACTTAAGTAAAATAAAAAAAGCTGTTAAAGATGCAGAAATTGTTTTTGCTCAAGGCCCAGCATTGGCTAGTCTTCTTGCTATTCGTTATGCTCGAAAATATAAGAAAAAAACTTTCTTTTACACCCATGTGTTACCCTGGGAACTTTTAGAAAAATCTAAAAGAACTTTTTGGAGTAAACTTGCGGCTTATTTTGTTAGAAGAGTTAGTATGCATTTCTATAATAAGTGTGATAAAGTATTGGTTCCGTATCATGATCTGAAAGATCAATTGCAAAAGAAAGGTGTTAAAACTAATATTGCTATTGCTCGTTTAGGTATTGATATTGAAAGATTCTCACCAACAAAGAACAAAATTGCAAGTAAAAAGAAAGTTGGTTTGGACGAGAATAAGTTAGTTATTGGTTATGTTGGCAGAATATCAAAAGAAAAGAATACCGAAATCTTATTGGAAGCTTTTCAGAAACTTGATAATCAAAACGATGTTGCTTTGTTAATGGTTGGGGACGGACATCAAGATTTAGTAGGTAAATTCAAAGAAACTAAAAATTGTAAAGTTACTGGTTTTGTTAATAATGTTGAGGATTATCTTAAAGCGATGGATGTTTTTGTTATGCCAAGTTTAACAGAAACAACTTCTTTGGCTACCTTAGAAGCAATGTCTTCTGGTTTGGCCGTTATTGCTACAAAAGTTGGTTTTATTAAGAATTATATTGTCAGGAACCATAACGGGGTTTTCTTTCCCCGGAATAGTTCTACAATGTTGGCAATAAAAATTGAGAAATTGTTAAAGAATGAACAATTAATGGAAAAGTTAACCCGTAATGCTAGGAAAACTGTGGCTTATTCTTTTTCCTGGGAAAGATCAATCAATAAAATTAAGAGATTGCTAACAGAATAAGTCTATGGATATGCTTAAATGCATATATCTATATATATTATAGGCGAAAGATTTAAAAGCAAATCTCTTAAAAAAGAATAAAATAAGAGGTTATACGAAAAATGGAAGACTTTATTGCTGATACTGGAGAAAGTAAAAAAGAACAATTTATTGAAGAGGACGATCTAGAGTCTAGTTTTATGAAAGGCTATACTGAAGATGAAAAGATTGATGAATGTGCAGAGTGTGGTTCTGCAATTAATGATGAAAAAAAACTGGTGCGAGAAATAGAAGGAGAAGAATATGCTTTCTGTTCAGACCTTTGCGAGAAGGAGTTTAAAGAAAGTATAGGCAATTAATTCTGTTTCTTAATGATTTTTTCTATCTTATCTAAAGTCCAACAATTTAAAACATCTTTCTTTTCTAACCAACCGCGTCTGGCTTGAATAACTCCTAAAGAATAACTTTCTATGTGCTGTAAGTCATGCGCATCTGTTCCGATTGCAAACTTGCAGCCAACTTTTTTTGCAGCTTTAATATTTTCTCCATTTAAATCTAATCTTGATGGGGATGAATTGATTTCCAGAAAAACATTATTCTTTTTGGCAACTGCAAAAACTTCTTCTAAATCTACTGTAATAGGTTCCCGGGAATTTAACAATCTGTCTGTAGGATGCGCTAAAATATTAACCGGATAATTTTCTAAAGCATAACAGATTCTTTTAGTCATCTTTTCTTCAGACATTTTTGTTGCCAGATGAACAGCAGCAATTACTATATCTATTTTCTTCAATTTTTCTTTGGACAGAGGCAGTTTTCCATCTTTAAGGATGTCTATCTCCACTCCGGAAAAAACTTTAATCTTAACTTTCTTTTTTACCTTCTCAATTTCTTTCAAATAAGCAGTTAATCTTTTTTCATTTAAGGGATTGGCAATAGTTACATCACCATAATGGTCGTTGAAAGAAATAAATTTCATTCCTAACTTTTCAGCTCTCTGAGCCATTTTTAACATTGTATCAGAACCGTCACTCCAATTCGTATGGTTATGAAATATTCCTTTAACATTCTTATTTGTAATTAATTTAGGTAGCTTATTTTCCTGAGCAGCTTTAATCTCGCCTGTATTTTCTCTTAATTCTGGCGGGATATATTGTAATCTTAATTTATTGTAAATATTTTTTTCAGTTCTTCCAGCAACCCATTTTTTTCCTTTCTTTCCATTCTTTTTTTGCAGTTTAAACAACCCATATTCACTTAACGTATATCCTTTAGACAAAGCAAGTTTTCTCAATTCAATACTATGCTGTTTACTGCCAATAAAATACATTAAAGCAGAACCAAACTCTTTTTCTTTAACAACTCTGAGGTCAATCTGTAATCCATTTCTTAAACGGATAGAACTTCTTGTTTTTCCTTTAGCTATAACTTGCTTAATGTCAGGCAGATGAGTAAATAACTTTACTACTTCTGTTGGTTTGTTGGAGGTTACTAAAAAATCTAAATCACCAATTGTTTCTTTTCCCCTTCTGAACGAGCCAGCAATTTCTATTCTTTTTACAAAATTAAATTTATTGAAATAGTCGACAATTTCTTCCACAATCGATTGAACATGTGCATAAAGGAAACGTTTTGGTCTGCTTTTTACTATTTTTATGCCGTGCAATAAATTTTTCTCGGTTTCTTCTCCAAAGCCTTTTAATTTTTGTAACTTATTTCTCTTAATTGCTTTCTCTAAGTCTTTGATATTCTTAATCTTTAATTTCTCGTAAAGAAACTTAATCTTTTTTGGACCCAAAGTAGGTATCTTATTAAGGGCTTCAATATCAACTTTTATTTTTTTCTTTAACTGAGTGTAATATTTTATTTTCCCTGTATCTAAGAACTCAACAATCTTTGCTGCAATATGTTTACCTACTCCTGGAATTGACTCTAACTCCTTTCTCTGATGCAGATTGGCAATATCCTCGGTTAATCCTGCCACTCCTCTGGCAGCGTTACGATATGCTCTAGGTTTAAACTCTATTTCCTGTAATTCAAGAATGTTAGCAATATTGTCCAGGATTTTGACTATTTCTAGATTCCTCAACTTATCTTCCTCTTTTTTATTCTAGAAAGAGTTTTGGGTTTATAAAACTTATTCCAGAAAGAAAAAAAGAATAGATAAATTATTTCTTTTTTGGTTTCTTTTTGTAGAATATCTCTTCTTTAAGTCCCTTTTCGGGTACAACACCATTGGCTTCGTAACTTTTTAGAACACCAATTGCATCATCTATTTGCATTTTATCTGCATCTAAGAATTTATCTGTTTTGGTGTATTTAACAATGTCCCCAACATGTTCATTTTTAAGATGTGATGTGGTTGCAGCATATAAATTTTGTGACATCTGTTTCATTAATCCCGGTTTTACTTCTTGATCAAAATGATCAAATGTAAAATCTTTGCCTTTTTTTCTGATGTGTTGTTTTAATTGTCCTTTTGTTGTTCCCGCATAAGCATTCATTAACAATTCTTTTTCTAAATCATCAAATTTAGCATCATCACTAACTTTAAATTGTTGCTTAGCTTTACTAATATAAAAATCTGACATGACATCAGCAAATTTTTCTCTATTTTTAACTTTTTTTAATAAATCCTGATCAACATAACCTTCGGGCATGAGAACTTTTTCAACCGCAGCATCATAAGCATTACGATGATGTTTATCAGTAGTTGCAACCATTTGTTTAGCTTTTTTATCAAGCTTTTTAAATTTAGAAATATGTCCTGGTACTTTCTCTTTTTTGTTTGCCATAACTCTATGAATTGTTAGCTTAAATATAAACTTTTCGTTAGAATGACAAATAATTTAGATTAGTAAGAAAAAAAAGAATAAAAAAGAAAAACCTACATGTATGGTTTTCCACTAATTGAATTTGGTGGAACTGCGCCATACTGCTGATGTAATCCCATCAATTCAAGCTTATCATCCAAAGTTATTCTGTCTGGATGGGTTGGGGCTGGAACAATTCTAACATGGCCAACAACATCTGCAGTAGGTACATCATCCAATACTGTTCTCGGATGATCTAATCTTCTTCCTAAAGCCCTATTATGCTGTGTTTTCTCAGCTAAAAATTGGCTAAAGTTGTCAAAATTAAGATTTTCTTTATAACTGTCAACTACAGAATCAATTTCAGTTCTTCCAAAACCAAACCATCCTGAAGCTAATAGTTGTTCAGCAATTTGAGGATCATTAGGCATTTGAGCCAAACCTGCCGCATAGGGCTGGCATAATCTATTCATTAAAGTATCTTTAAAAACAGTTCTAACAGCATCATGTTCTAGTCTGTCAGGAGCAACATAAAAATCACCTGGATTTACTTTTGTGCTTTCTAAAGCAGCGTCATAAGCTCTTCTTACTTGTAATTGTGTAGTTGCAATATCTCTTCTTGCAGTTAAGTCTGCATCTAAATAATTTGCTATTGTATTTGGCATTTTTTTATCTCCATTAAGTGATTACTACTGAAGAATGAGTATTTATTTATAAACTTTTCTCTTTAGTTTTCGTAATTTTTTTTCACGACAAAAAGGTCTCACCTATTACCCATACAATTATAACTATAAAAAGTATATACTACAATACAACATTAAAAGGTCACACTACAAATAAGGAGATGAATAAAAATGACTAAAAAATCAAATAAATCTGTTAAACCAAAATCAATGAAACCAGCAAAAGATGCTGCACCTGCAGGAGCACCTAAACTGCCTCCTGAACTGGAGAAGAAGCTTAAAGCTTTGAAAGTAAAATTAGACAAATTTAAAGATAAAGTTCTTGATAAATTTGGTGATTATATTGTGGGTATTACTTTACTGCCGCCTGAAAAACCCAAACAAGAAGTTCCGGAATCTGTTAAAAAACACATTAAAGAAGATGAGGAAAAACCTAATAAAGATCAAATTAATATCATGGTCGTTGTTGATGATACCACTTCTAAAAAGATGAGTAAAGATGAGTTACATCACAAATTTTCAAGTATTATCGGTAAATTTGCTGAAGAAATTGATAAAAACATCAAAGCGCAAAGTATTCTTTTAACAGACATTTGGCAAAACTGTTATGATGGCAAGAGCGATCTAAACAAAATGATTTCTATGGGCGCACCTGTTTTTGATACTGGGATGTTAGCTGCGATTAAAATTGCAGAAATTCATAAAACCATGGTGATTAAGAAATTTGACAAATATATCTTAAGTTATGTTCTTGCAGGAAGTTTAGTACAGGGTAGAGCCACTTCAACTTCAGATATTGATGTTTGGATTGTGATTGATGATACTGATGTCAAAAAGATGACCCGTGCAGAACTGAAAGATAAATTGAGAGCAATCATTATTGGAATGGGTGCTGAAGCTGGCGAAATGACTGGAATTAAGAATAAGTTAAATATTCAAGTTTATATTTTGACAGACTTTTGGGAATCTTTGAAAGATGCTAACCCCATCATTTTTACATTACTGAGAGACGGAGTTCCCTTTTATGACCGAGGAATTTTCATGCCTTGGAAACAGTTGCTTAGAATGGGTAGAATCAAGCCGAGTAGAGAAGCTATTGATCTTTTCATGAGTACTGGTGAGCAGAGCATTAAACGTGTAAAGATGAAGATGAAAGATATGGGGATGGAAGATACATTTTATG
>CAZIMI010000020.1:0-12012 GCA_964540325.1 uncultured Methanosarcinales archaeon
CCGTAAACTCCAGATCTCTTGCCACGGCCATAAAAAGCGCCAACAACAACTAAATCTAAAGTATCAATCATCTCTTGGACGTACTCTTTTTTCCATTTGATCCAATTCCAACCTCTTACGCCGGCTTGGTAAACAGAATCTTCTGCCCTGGATTTGATAAAAATCCCTTCATAACCAGACTTCAACATTTTCTTAAAGAATTTATCAATTTCATTAACATCATCAGTAAGAATTCTTTCTGTAGGATTAACTTCTTTATTCTTATGCAAAATCTTTTCCAACTTTTCAGATCTCAGGTAATAAGCTTCATTCAAATAAGATTTCCCATTCAGATATAATAAATCAAAAACTTTGAAATTGATGGGAATTTTTTTTACGTATTCTTCAATGTCATGTTTCCTTCTTCTTTGCATTAAAACTTGGAATGGTTGAGGTTTACCATCTTTATCTACAGCAATAACTTCCCCTTCCACAATGCTTTAAACAAATATTCAACCAAATCAGGAAACTGATCTGTAATGTTATCAAGTCTTCTTGAAAAAAGATGAATATTTCCTTGCTTATCTTTATGTGCCTGAATCCGTTCACCATCATATTTGGCTTCAACTGTAAGTTTGCCAGGAATCTTTTCCTGCGCTTCTTCTAAAGATTTTACTCTTTGACCCATCATCATTCTAATTGGTGTTCCAACATGAACTTCTATTTTTTCAATTGCTTTCAATCCCTTTTTGGCTAAAGTTTCAGCGATAATTCCCACATCTGGACAGATGTTATAAGCAGCTTCTAGAATTTTCTTGTTTTGTTTGTCTTTTGTAAAAGCGATGGCTAAAGCATCTAAAACCGCCATCTCAGCCACACCCATCCTTAAAGTTCCCAAAGCAACTCTCACCAAATACTTTGCAGATTTCCCGTTACATTTCTGTAACATCGCTGCCAAAGTATTAATTTTCAGGTCTTGACTTTTTTCTCCAGAAGTTTCTGCCACTTTATGTAAGCCTTTGAAAGCTTCATCTAAAGTTAATTTTCCTACTGGCACAAGAGTCATTGGTTTAGTTTTCATGATTTTTTCTGCAGTTAAACCAGCATCACCAGTTTCTTTGAGAATCTTTTTAACTCTGCTTAAGTCTGCACCGCCAGCAATAGAGATTGATTTCAGAACCATCTTTTCTGCCAGATTTAATACAACGGATTGATAATCAGAAGCAATCTGTCCTAGAGTTAAGTAAGAGATAACTTTAATATCATCTTTAGAAACTTCTTTGAAGAAATCTGCCAGAATCTCTCTGATTTTATTACCTGAAGCAGTTTCTTCTAGTTCTTCGTACAGTTCTGCTAGCTTGTTGAAATGCATACTTTGGTAGAATTTAGAGGATTATTTAAAGGTTGTTGTGTGGATGATTAAAGTTTTTGGGGTAACGTGCTTTTTAGTGACTAAAACAAAAAAAAGAAAACCAATTAGTTTTCTAAGTGGTTACCCATTTATTTCTTGTATTTTTCAATGTTATCCTTATCAAATTTAGGTTTTCCATACGTCTCTCGTATCGCTTCTAGTTCAGGTGCAAGTTCTTTTTCAGAACCTTTTAATTCAATTCCTATTACGGGAGAAAAGCCACCACCAGAATATCCTCCCCCTTCTATCTTGTAATGGGCTCCCTGGGCTAACTGAATTGCTAATCTCTTAGTAGAACGAATTACATCTAAAATATCGCTACGTTCGGCTTTCCTAGTAGAAGAAGAATCCTCCGAATAAAATAAAGTAACAGTGCCGGAGATTATTGCATAATATTTAATTTCTACTAAATTAAATGGGGCTCTCTCGATTTTTATAGTTGAAGTCGCCAGGTAACGTGCACTAAATTGCTCTTTTTCAATAGAACTTCCACTTATTCGTAAATGCTCTTTTATCTTTTCTGCAGTGGCTACATGTACGTCTTGTTCATTAACGTGCTTTTCCAGTTTCTTAATAATCTCTGTCAACATTTTTTATTATCTCAATCACTTATCAGTAGTCACCCATTACAATATAAATGTTCTCTCCCCCTAAGAGAGAAGTAACAAAAAGATTTATATAACGCGGTTCATTTCAGCCAAATATGAACACAGAACTGCTCAGAGAAATCGGAATGACTGAAGGAGAAATTAGAGTATATTTGGCTTTATTAGACCTTGGACTAACTTCAACAGGTAAAATAATTGATAAATCTCAAATAACAAGTTCAAAAGTGTATTTAATTTTAGAAAGACTGGAACAGAAAGGTTTTGCTTCGCATGTTGTTAAGAATAATGTTAAGTATTTTCAAGCAACTAACCCGGTTAGAATTCTTGATTACATCCAAAAGAAAAAAGAGGAATTAGATAAGAAGTACACAGAAGCTAAGAAAATCGTTCCAGATTTAATCAAAAGACATAAACTGATTCATGAAAAACAAGAAACAACCATTTACCAGGGCTTAAAAGGAATTGAAAGTGCTATGTTTGATTTTATCTCTGATTTGAAGAAAGGCAACGAATATGTTGTTTTAGGAACTGGAAAAACACTTGAAAAAAAGTTTGAATTGTTAGTGAGAAAGTTTTATATGGAAAAAGCAAGAAGAGGAATTAAAACTCGTTTGATATACAATGACAAATGTAAAACAATAAAAAATCTTTACAAAGGAATCCCTCACACGAAGATTAAATTTGTAAATAAAATAACTCCCTCCACTATAGCTATTTCCCATAATAAAACGTTGATTATTACTTACGGAAAAGAATCGATAGCCAATTTAATTGAAAGTAGACAGATAGCAGAATCATTTATGAGTTTCTTTGAGAGTATCTGGAAACTAGCTAAGAAGTAATTTTATTCATTCCCTAAACCTTCTTTCGACCTCCCAACAATCCTCCCCTCATCCTTCCTAACTCTTCTTTCTAGTTTCTTAAGACAAGGGCACCTTTTTCCTGACGCCGGAAAAATGGTTAATGTATCGTTTTGGCGGCCTCAACAAAACGATGGGAGATATTTCACTTATACGCTTGTTCTCTTCTTTCCATCTTAATTACAACAATTTTATTCTCTTCATAATTAACTCTATAAAGAACTCTAAAATCTCCAATTCTAATCCTAAAAACGCCCTGAGCATTAACTATTGTTTTTGCATCATGAGGAACAGGATTACTGGATAATGTTTCTCTAATTTTAACAAAGAATCTTTTTCTAATATGTTTATCGTATTTCTTTAAGAACTTTTTGGGTTGTTTATCATAATGAATTAAGAAACTCATTCTAATTCTTTTTCCAATTCTTCCTGAGAAGTAAGTTCTCCTTTTTTCTCGTTTTCGTAACTTTCTTCAAGAAGTTGTTTTTCTTCTGCACTAAGAAACATCTCTTTATCCACCATATGTTCTTTAATGTAATCTAATTCTCCTTTTATTGTATGCAGTTCATCGATAATTTGTTGGGTTTCTGTTACCATGTTTATACTAAATAATGAGCTAATTTAAATTACTTTCGGAAGGAAACTTAAGATTTGTTATAAAATAGAATTCACTCTTCTTCTTCGCTTTCTTCTTTCTTTTTAGAAAAGGAACTAAGAGTGTGACAGCTCATCATTGCTTTGTAAGAAATCTTTTTTGTTTTTGTTGTAGTCATCCATCACCTCTTTTGATAACATCCAAAGGAAAAAAATATTTCCAATGGACGCCGGAAATCTTTCAATTTCCTAACATCTATCAGTACTTTTTCAAAAAACAAATTGATATATAAAGACTATTAACTTCGAAAATATATTCTACAACCCGATACCATTTGAAAAGTATAATTGGGATTTACTACTCGGAACAGATATGTCGCATTACTACTTTTGTAGAGGTAGAAAAAGTTTAAAGTTAATTAGAAAATAATTATTAAAAGTTTTAGTCAAAGAAATAGTTTTGGGTTTTGAGTTCTTAGTTTTGGGTACTCATTATCCATTACTCACCACTCATAACTAGGGTTTACTTCTGTACTAAATCAACATCCTGATAATCTTCAACTTTTCCATTAACAGCACTTACTTTCATGTTAGCAAACTTCAATTGTTTAGTTATATATGTAAAGTTCCAAACAGTTTTTCCTTGATATGTTTGTAAAATCACAAAACCGTCACCCAAAATAGCTGAAGGAAAGATTGAAGGCAACTGTTCTTTAAATATTTCCAAAGCTTGTTCAAAAGATAACTTCACTTCATCCATCTTTAAATGTTCAACTTCTGCATTTGGTTTCTTAAAAACTTCATCTTCTGGTTTGATTTCAAACCCATTTTCGTTAGGAATAAAAACAGTAATCTTATCTCCGCAAAAATAACCAATTTCCCAAGCAGATTTAAGATTAAATTTAGAATCTAATGGAACAAAGAAATGTGATAAAAAATTCTCAGGATGTTCTTTCTGCCAATCTTTAAACAAATCATCTGCAGAAAGTTTTTCAATTAGTTCTTTCATTATGCATATTCTCTCCAAGTATGCCGACATTTTGTACATCTAAAGAATCTAGTTTCTGGTTCATCTGCCCCTCTAGTCTGTTGAGTCCAATAATAAGCTGCATTATTTTCACATTTTTCACACTTAATCTTAACTTTTGGATAAACTTCTATATCTTCAACAACTTCAACTTTTTTCCCAACACTTACAGTTTCTTTTAATTCTGCAGAAGTTTCCTCTCCTTCAGGAACTTTACTATAACCACAACTACAATAAAGAACTTTCTTTCCAGCTTTAACTTTTGGTTTTAAGATTGATCCGCATTCAGGACAAAACATTTTATTTTCACCTTGTGTTTTTGTGAGAATTTGTTAGGTATTTATATAGTTTTGGGAAATGGAGTGTTTATTAGGAAAAATTTTATAAAAAAGATAGGAAAATAGACTTTATGACAGATTTTTACTTAGAAGACCCAGCAAGATTAAACGGACAGCCTAAAAGAACCATTGGAGATTATGTAGAAAGCAATGGCATTTTAGTTCCCAGAAGATTTGATTCACTAGCTGAAGCGAGAAGATCACACAAACCAATTTTCTTAAGAAGCGAGCATCCTCAAGAATATGACGGTGTTTCAGGATTATTAAGTAGTTTTTCATTGTCCCAACGATTTATTGATTATAATGATAAAAACAAAAAAACTAGAAAAAAATTTTCACCAAGAGGAATGACCTCAATTGATGATATTGCTCAAACATATTTAGATTTTGAACTAGAAGGCAATAGTGGTTGTCCGTTATTTATTCAATATTGTGCTCTGCTTGGAATTGAGGTAGACGAATTTAGAAAAGGGGTTTCATTATCAATTTGGGAAAGTTTAGGTAGTCTAAACAGAACTGTTGTGGCAGATACTGCCATAAAAGGACGTTATCATATCTTAACAAATAATGGAAAGACTGGCGAAAATTGGTTAGTCAATTATGTAATGGTTGAAGATGGAAAGATTGTTGTTGAGCATGTAAAGCCTCTTTCTGACGACCAGCGTGAATTACTTCCAAAACTAATTGATATTTATGAGCATGTTAGGAATTTACCCAACTTTAACTCCAATCATTGTCCAATAATGGAATTCCAAACAGTTGGTAATAAACATTATTTTCTTCAATACCATCGAACCAGAGATTTTTCAGAAGCAGAATTTGTATTAGACCGTAAAGCAAAGAAAGAAGAGATTGAAGCCTCTTTTGTTAGAGGAGCAACACCTGCTGGGGGTATGGTTGTAAATACAACTTTATTAGATGGAGATTGGAATTCAGGAAAAGGTTATAGAGAACATACTTTGCCTGTTGGAGAAGAAGGGTCTTTTGATATGCATTATTTGCACGTTAAACCGGAGTTATTGGTTCGGGGCAGAAAGCTTCAGGTTATTGAAAAAAATGATCTCCACCATATGTTTTTAGAATTAGGAATTGACCACGAACAGAAATCAAAAATGTATAAACCTTTGGTGTCTATTGTAACCGAAAAACGCCAGTTACGGCAAGATGAAAAAGAAATAAATAAATTATTTAAAAAAAGTAATAAAACTGGGGAAGATCAGAAGATTGCTTTACATCTTGTTTCAGATGGAAGAAGAGCTTTTGTAAGGAGAATCTAAACCTTTTTATACAACAACCATATTCTCATCTACATGGATTACCAAAAAATAGGTTTAAAATGTGGAATTGAAGTACATAGTCAACTTGAAGGAAAGAAACTCTTCTGTAACTGTCCGACTTTATTAAGAGATGATAGTCCAGATTTTGAGTTAAAAAGGAAATTAAGAGCTTCTGCGGGAGAATCTGGAAAAATTGATGTAGCTGCTCAGCAAGAACAGATTAGAAATAAAGTGTTTGTTTATCAAGGGTACTCAGATACAAATTGTTTGGTTGAAACTGATTCTGAACCGCCACATTCATTAAACAAGGATGCTCTTTATACAACTTTACAATTATCTAAATTAGTTAACGCTAATGTTTCTCCTGTTGTGCAAGTAATGCGGAAAACTGTTGTTGACGGTTCAAATACATCTGGATTTCAACGAACAGCTTTAATCGCTCGAAACGGAGAATTAGAAACTTCAGAAGGAATTGTTAGAATTGATAACATTTCTTTGGAAGAAGATGCTTGTAAAATCGTTTCTGAGAATGAAAATGAAAAAATCTACAAATTAGATCGGTTGGGAATTCCTTTGATTGAAATAGGTACTGCTCCTGATATTAAAACGCCGGAACAATGCCAAGAAACTGCTAGGAAGTTAGGAATGCTACTTCGTTCGTTACCTGGAGTCAAAAGAGGATTAGGAACTATCAGACAAGATGTTAATGTTTCTATTAAAGGCGGGAATAGAATAGAAGCTAAAGGCGCACAAGATTTACGGATGATTCCTACTTTAGTAAACTTAGAAATTAAAAGGCAACAAGAATTATTGAAGATTAAAGAAGAATTGAAGAATGTAAAATTAAACAAATTTGAGATTTATGATATAACTAAACTATTTTCTAAATCGGAAGCAAAAGTAATTGAATCATCTTTGAAAATTAAAGGGAAAGTTTTAGCTTTGAAATTAAATGGATTTTCTGGGATGATTAGTCGGGAATTGCAACCGAATTACAGGGTTGGTAGTGAGTTTTCTGGAAGAGCCAAAATTAAAGCAGGCGTAAAAGGAATATTTCATTCAGATGAATTACCTAATTATGGAATAACTAAAGACGAAGTTGATTTAGTTAAGAAAGAATTGAAATGTAAAGATAAAGATGCTTTTGTTTTAGTAGCTGCTTTGGAAGATAAAGCAAAAATTGCTTTATCTGCTGTATATGAACGGGCAGAAGAATTATTTGTTGGAGTTCCGAAGGAAGTTCGTAAAGCAGAACAGAATGGTTTAACTTCATTTATGCGGCCAATGCCAGGTTCTGCAAGAATGTACCCAGAAACAGACGTTCCTTTAGCAAAACCAGATCCACATGCAGTAGAATTGCCAGAATTAATTTCAGAAAAAACTGAACGCTATCAAAAGAAGTTTAGTTTAAGTTCTGATTTGGCCAATTATATCGCTAAGTCTGACCATATTGAATTGTTTGAAGAATTGGTTAAGAAATATCCTAAATTTAAAGCTAATTTTATTGCTGATACTTTAATCTCTATGCCTCGAGAGATTAAAAAGAAATATGAATTAAATCCTTCTAAATTAACTGATGATAATTATCGAGATTTGTTTAAGTATTTGCATGAAGATAAAATTCATAAAGATATTATTATTGATGTTTTGATAGATATGATTAAAAACAAGTTTGATTTGAAGAATTATGAATCTCTGGCTACAGAAGATATTCACGAAACTATTAAAGAAATTGTTGATAAGAATAAAGGAGCGCCATTCGGAGCATTGATGGGTCAGTGCATGAAAGCTCTGGCTGGGAAAGTGAGTGGGAAAGTTATAAGTGAAGAGTTGGGTAAATTAATTGGAAATAAGCACCCGTGAGAGTTACTACTGACTTGTAACAAATTAACCAAAACATTTATAAATAGGCTTAGTTCTTAAGTATTATGCTTGAAAAACTGATAGAAGATACTAAAGTAGGTGATTTCGTATTAGATTTACATCCTTCTGCTAATAATTTGTTCTCAACAGAAGGTTCAATTGAGAAAGCATGTTTATCTAGACATCAGAAATTTAAAGATTATATTGATTCTAAAATAAATGAAGATCCTCAAAATAATGTTGAATTATACAAAAATGGGGCTTTACATACGTTAAAAGGAATTGAATTAGTATTAGGTGGAAGTCTTTATCTAACAGCAG
The DNA here is from genome assembly GCA_964540325.1 of uncultured Methanosarcinales archaeon. Taxonomy (GTDB): domain Archaea; phylum Nanobdellota; class Nanobdellia; order Woesearchaeales; family GW2011-AR9; genus JABJOX01. The sequence goes on from CAZIMI010000020.1 coordinate 8,279, forward strand.
AAGCAGCTTCTAGATTATCTGAATCAATTGTAAGAGGAACTGGAAGATTAGCTAATTTTGGTTATCAGAAAGCTGCTGATCAATGGACAAAAGTAGAAAATTTCGGTCAAAAAGTAGCATTTCATTATAAGAATTTGAAAAAGAAAGTTCCTAGATCTGTAAAAAACTTATTTCACAAAGTTAAAGATTATTTAGTTGTTGGAGCTTCAATTACAGCCATTGGTTTAAGTTATTCTGGAATTAAGAGTTGTGGAAGTGAAGATATTGAAACAGATGGAAGTTCTAGAATTGAGCAAGAAACAAATCAAGAACAGGAAAGAAGAGATCCGGAATTATACGTTCCAGATGAAAGAGAAAGAACTAGACCAAGACAAGAACTGGATAATGAAAGAACCCGTGTTCCTCAGCCAAGACCTGAGCCAACTCCAGAACCACAATGTCAGACTCCAGATTTATCTAATAATACATATCAAACAATTGCTAACGCAGCTAAAAAAAGAGCAAACAACCAAAGAACAGAATATGGTTATGATGGTGCTCCAACAAGCCCATTGGAAGGACTAACATCAAATACAAATCCAGGAGAAACAAAAATTTCTTGGTTAAAGAATAGAAATAAATGTAACCAATTCGTAGGAGATGCTTTAGTAGAAGCAGGTTATAAAGTTCCAACTTATGAAATGAATAATGGTAGTTTACATTACAAAGAGATTGAACAATTCCCCCATGAAAGAAGATTTTTCGATAAAGTAACTAATTTTTGTGATATCAGGCCAGGACAAGTGATGGTAATTGATTATCCTGATAGTGGTGAGAACGGGGGTCATGGTGAAATTATTCATAGCGTAGATTATGATAAAAAAATAGTTTGGAGTTTCGGTGCTCATCGAGATGGTGCTTACAAGAAGAAATACGAACTATTTCAAGATGCAAACTTTTCTGAATTCAATGAATGTTGGGAATTCGGAATTAAAGATGTTTATGTATTGAAACCTAGATGAAAATGACTGCAAAACAACAATTAGAAGAATTAGCTGAATGGACAAAGCAAACCCTTTCTGTATTAGACCAAAGTAAAATAAAATATGATTCTGTTTTGGATAAAGTAACAATTAACGCTGCCGGTTATCTTTTCTATGGGGATTTGATTAATCAAACTTTACAATCAGAATTGCCTGCTGCTGTTAAAGCTGCTTTAGTTGCTGGTGAAGCGGCAACTTTCTTGCCGTTTAAAGAGATTGTTCTTAATGAAGTTCAGACTGCTTTGGATGCTGCAACTCAATATAAGATTGAAGAAAGTTTTGGTTCCGGAATTAGCGGTTGGGCAAAAACAGCCGGGTTAGCTGGATTGGTTTCATTAATGGTCAACAGTACAGATACAGCTGTTAGTAATCCTGAAGTTTCTTTTACAAGAAATCAGGAAAGAGTTGAATATGCTCTTCCTAAAACAAATTCACAAAAAATAAGTAATTTAAGTGTAATTATTGAAGAACCAAATCCTGAAAAAATTTTAAACTTAAAAGAACTAGAAGAAAATTATTTTTTACCAAAAATTCCAGGGACAGCAATTGAAAAACCAGAAATAACTTTCAGCAGAGAAGATTTGGAAGAAATGCATGACCAATTAGAATATATGTTAGAAGTGCAAGATTTATTGGATAAAGAATTGCATCCCCGGTCTGAAGAGTATTATAAAAGGATTACAGGCAGAAAGTTGCCAAGGTTAACTAAGAAGTTTGAACGAACAAGGCAATATGACAACTATATTAAAGCTGCTGCTGAAAAATATGATATTGATGATAAATTACTAACTGCTTTGATTATCAAAGAAAGTGATGGTAAAAGAAAAGCTAGATCTCCGGCAGGAGCAGTTGGATTGATGCAGTTGATGCCAGATACTGCTAAAGAGATTGGTAAAAAATGTGTTTATAGAACTAACGCTAAAAGAAACATTGATTGCGGTGCAAAATATTTGCGACAGATGTATGATCGAACAAATATTGTTTTTGCCAGACATATCGAAGAAGGCAAATTATCTGATGATGAAGTTTGGGACATAGCAATGGCTTGTTACAACCGAGGATTTAGAGGTTTTACTACAGATTTAGTTAAAGCAAAAGAGATTTCTTATTGGGATTTGCAGAAAAAGGAAACAACTGGTGAAGCTTACTTTTATTCTGCTAGAATAAGAGCGATCCAAAAAGCTCTTATTGAATATCAAATGAAAGAAGAAGGTAAAGTTGTGGCAAAAGGAAACGGGTTGGTGCATTAAGAAGATGGGAAAGAAAAAAAATTATAAAAATAGAAAAAAAGGAAGATTTAGGGACGGATTTGCACCATTAAGTAGAGTACAATCTAAAAAACCAAAAGTAAATGAAGAAAAAAAGTTAGAAGTGGTTCCATTTTCAGGATTTCCAGAAATTGAACTTTTAGATCTTAAACTTGATTATTATAGCGTTATGAGAGGAATTAATAGTGTATTTAACCCTTCAGAAGATTTACAGAGAGCTGTCGGTTTGACTATAGTTAACACTTTGTTAGCAATCCCGGAAAATATTTATGAACCTGGAAAAGAACATCCCAGAAATGAAAGATTGCACACAACCGCTCAGTTAGAAGATTATAAAGATGTTTTAAAAGTTTTGGAATTAAAATTTGATGGAGCGTGGAGAGGCGGTAATTTTGGTAATTTTATAGAACGTGGAGAATTAGATTTACAAGGGTTCGAAAACGTAGATTATGCAAGAGCATACAATCTTGAATCAGCTGTTCAAAGTGAGTTTTATGAAAAGCAAGGGAATTATGATATTGTTTTTTTAGATCAACCTAAAAGGAGATGGTATGAAGAAAAAGATTTGGAGGAAACTGCAATAGCAATACAAGAAAGACATCTAAAAAGAATACTTGAATTAGAAAAAACAAATTCTAAAATACCCCTTAACCTAAAAAAAGAAGCAGAAGAAATATTCATTGGTATTGCAGAAAAAGTAGGAACAGATTACAGGATTTTAGTTGCCGCTGTTACTGATTATTTAGAAAAAACTGAAATAAAAGATAAATTAAAAGAAAGTCTTGTTAATCATCTTGATCGTTATAAATTTACAGAAGAAACTATTAATCCTGAACTAGAAGCTGAAAAGGATAAATTGCCAACTGATACACCCCAATTAATCGGAAGATTCACTCCTAATGTTGCAGAAAATGGTGTTCTAATTATCAGGGGCTATCAGATGGATTCTTGCCCAGGTTTCAAGTTAGTGGAAACCTATTCAAGCGGTAAAGAAACTGTTAGCTTATATCAAAGGGAGGATTCTTCTCACGTTTAAACCCATAACTTTATAAAAACAAATAAGAAAACAAAATAAACCTAATTAGGAGGAATATAAAATGACTGAAGTTAAGAAAGGAGATAAAGTAAAAGTTGAATATACAGGTAAATTAGAAGATGGTTCTGTATTTGATAGTTCTGAAGGTAAAGCACCTTTACAATTCGAAGTAGGAGCACAACAAGTAATTCCTGGCTTTGATAAAGCTGTAGAAGGAATGAAGAAGGATGAAGAGAAAGAATTTACTTTGAAAGTAGATGAAGCTTACGGTCCTGTAAAAGAAGAATTAAAGCAGGAAATTCCTAGAGACAAATTGCCTAAAGATCCTGAACCTAAAGAAGGGATGATGTTAATGATGCAAGCACCTACCGGACAACAAATCCCAGCAAAGATTACAAAAGTTGCTGA
>CAZIMI010000021.1:0-11985 GCA_964540325.1 uncultured Methanosarcinales archaeon
ATAGGATATCGTAAATCAGTTCCAATCTTGACCTTCTTTTTGAGCTCATTTATTTTTTACCTTCTTTTTACTTTACCATATGCCGATAAGAGTAATAAAAACCCAATCAACATAAATATTTCCCCAAAAACATAAAAACTTTCAAAGATAAACACGAAAATGAAAAATAAGTTACCTATCAAAATAAACAAGAAACTCATCATTACTTTGAAAGCATTTCTATTTCTATCTGTATTCAAATAATTCTTATAATAATTCAGTACTGTCATCCCCAAAATAACTGCGCTTGTTAAATAAAATACAAAATAATTAAAATTTGCAACAACAGATATTAACAAGATTAAATATAGGAATAAAGCTATTTGACTAACTTCATAATATTTAGTTAATCTTTTTCTTGATTTTTGGGATATAAAGAAAATTAATAACCAGCCACCCAACATTAAAATCATCTGCAGGAAAAAAGCTGCCCGGTAATAAAGATCTGAAAATTTAAGACCAGATCCTAAAGTAGGCCTTAATACTTCTGTAACTGAATCCCTTAATGGAGTAAAATATAATACTCCATGTGTAAATGACTTAAATAGTAAACCTGCTGCTAAAAGAATAAAAGCAAAAGAAAAATAAGCAAACTTGTTTTCCTGACTAATCCTGTAAACTCTCCAACTATAAGCGGAAATCAATAAAGCAATAACTAAGCCTATTACGTCAAATACTAAGTCAAAACCGTTAAACCATGTTGGTGTAAAAAACAATTGGAACATATTTCAAAAACCCCTCTAAAGTAACAAATAGATTGCCCATTTAAAAAGATTGTGGGTTTCTATTCTCTATTTTCCTTCTTTATATATACTGCATAATCGATTTATAAGTAAATAGGTTTTCTAGCTATATCCTAGCCGTCTGTGTCATTATTGGCATTTTGCCGCAGGCAATAATGACATGACCAGGCGGAAGATACTGAATTTCAGTTACAAAGTCCTGAAATTTAGTCTCTGGAGTAGGCTAGGATGTAAGGTGATTAAATGTTACATGATTTAAAAGAGTTTGTTTCAACATTAACCCCAGAAGAAATTGTCTACTTATTATATACTCGGCACACCACCTCCGTGCTAAATTCACAGAAACTTTCAAAACGTGTTTAGTAATAAACACACAACCTTCTTTCCAACCCCACGGGGTTGGTTTTTTATGACATGAATAAAAAATAAACCGCAATTACTTCGTTTAACGTTTGTTAAACGAAATAAACAAACCCAGAAGTCGACTTACTCCAACGGAACCCCGCTCCACAACGTCCAATCCTCAGACGGCGAATAAGCGCCAAAGGTAAAGTAAGGTGATTGATTCTGGCCAAAGAACCCGTACTGTACTTGCCCCCAAGACTGACGAGGAGCAGCTCCAGAAGCGCCATAAATAGAACTACCAAACAACTTCCAAGTTTTCATCACTGAATGGAAACCGGTAGTGTCAGTACTCCAGTCTGCGCCCGGTTCAACAATCATCTCGCCTTTAAAACCATGTTTCTTAAAAATCTTAACAATATCCTTAATCGGCGTGTTACCCTGACCAGGAGCTAAGTGATCGTCCTGATACCCATAATTATCTACCAAATGTAAATGGCTAACAACACCTTTCTCAGCCATTTTTTCAACTTTGTTCAACATCCATTTGTTAAAGTCTGCATCATTATCTTCAATACTTTTTTTAGGGTCGCCTTGCCAATACTTTCTCCACATGTTTAAATGCCCAGTATCAAAAGTAGCAGTGATATGGTCTCCCGCCCTCTTAGCAGCTTCAGATTCCGAAACGCCCTGCTGCTTTAACATTTCCACCATTTTTTTTCTGCCCCCTTCAACCAAATGAATCAATTCGTCCGGATGAGAACCATAACTTTCTGGGAATAAATTTTCCATAGCTACAGAAACAGGATTTTTTAGTTTCCCTTCTTTTTCTAATCTTTGAGACTGTTTCATAGCAGTTATTCCTGCCCGAGCATAAGCATCATAAGCTTCCTCTAAAGCATAATCTTCTGCGCTTCTTACGTGTCTGATAGTTTCCATCGCTTCCTCTGCCTGTGCCCATTGCGATGCAGAAGATTCTTGAGAATAACGAATCGAACGTTCATTTTCACGCATCAAATCTTTAATTTTCTCAGAAGGAAATTTTTCATCTGGTGGAATTAAATGACCATACCTACTTACCGCTTGTTCTTTTAATTTCCACTTTTCTTCAGGATCCGTTTCATCTTCAATTTTTTTATAAAAATCATAAGCTCTCTTCAACTTTTCTTTATCTTTAATATGCTCATCAAAACTACCACCATAATAATAAGCATAACCACGGGAAGTAGCAGCATTTGTTTCTAAAGAAGCAATAATATAAGCCTCTTCAGGTTTGACTTTAATCTCATTCTCATCCCCGACATTTTCAAACTTGACCCAGTTAGATTTTTTAAACTGTTCATCAGAAATCTTGCCTGATTTCCAATCTCTCCACATTTCTTTCGCACTTAAAGTCATCTGTTCAGCTTCTTTCTCTAAGTCTTCCCAACCCATCTGCCGTACTTCAAACTTACCCTCTTCAGAATTATATTTTGGCACCCTATTCGCATCAGCAATTCTGTTCCCGTAATAATCAAGGTAAATCAATCTCCCATTAGCGTCATACTGAGAGCTAGCTTTTTTCTTAGTGCCATCAAAATCAGTATATTCTGAACCTTCATCAGTAGTGTTCCAAACCGGCCGGGAAATTTTTCGGTTTTTCCTTGCTTCTTCAACTAACCTTCCAGTCCGAGTATCAACAACTTTGTAAGATGCTCTATCCTCTTCATCAGAATACATTTTAAAGTTATCATCATCGTTCCATTTGGCATCTACCAATGGACGTTGAAACTCGCCAGTATGTACAACCACTGCCCCACCTTGAGCAACGTCAGCAGCAAAATCTATCGCTCTTTGAATCTCATGAATTGCCATTTCTTTATTCTGTTTAGAAAAATTTCCCTGTTGATCCATTCCCGCTAATCCCATCACACCCACAGAAGCATGCGTGGTAAAATCCATTTTGTTAGCTTTCTGCATTTCACGTAAAGCTTGCCTTTGCAGTTCCCCATAATATTCGGGAGTGTGAGCCTGCCCAGAACCTTTACCTGCACCCATAAAACCAAGCTCCATAGTTTTCACTCCAGCACGTATTTTTGCCCCTACTGCCTGAACGTTAGGAACCGGACCAAGACCAATGCTCATTCCAATATCTCCGACACCGACACCAACATCGTTAGTTGACTGATTAGCCGGACTAGGATTAGCATCTGCATATTCTCTGTCCATCGGCATCATATAAGGTCCCGAAGTAAAATGTGTTCCTCCAAAATCTACCATAGTAATAGAATTAATGTATTATAGTATATAAAAGTTGCCCCCTAGACAATTTAAGAAACAAAACTTCTTTTTCCACTTTCTAATTCTTATAATCAACACCGCTGCCAGACTGATACATCCCACGCAACTTAGAACCGATTGATCTGCTCATACTAGCAGCCATGGCCACACTTTCAGTAAAGGAATACTTTCCAGTTTCAACATCTTCAACTTTTCTCTCCACAGCAGAAGCAAGATATTCAACTTTCCTTTCTTCATCTTTAGAGATGTAACCTTTTTCTTCCACAGCATGATAAATGTCTTTAATTTCTTCAAAAATATTTCCCATCGGCTGTTGGCTAAGATGTTGAGCATACTCAGACTGCATAATCTCTGGAGGAAGTTCAACTTTCTCTTTGGCTAATGCTTCCAAACTAAATTCCTCTTCAGTTTCCTTTGCAATTTCGTCTACAGACTCAAGCACTTCTTCTTTCTTTTCTTTTATCCCCTTATGTACTTCTAGAATTTCTTTACCCTCAACTCCTAAACCAACCAAATCTTCCTGAGCAATCTGAGGGATAGGCACTTTTCTGGCCCATTCATCACGAGCAGTTAATTCTTTCTCACTTTCCTGAATCTTCTTTCTAGCATCATCTATCTCTTGCTTCCTTTTCTTTTCCAACTCTTTCAGTTTCTTAATCTTCTCTTCCGGAGGGAGATTATCTAAGTTTTCATCAGCCACACCATCATAATAAAGTTAGAATATAAAAATGTTTACTTAGAAACAAGATTATATATTCTCTAACATAGCAAAATTTGAAAGTAATATCATAACCTTACCACTTATGTCTACAGATAACAAACCAACCTCAAGAGAACTTCTTGAAAACATAATGAATAATGCTTTGCAACTAGGAGAATTGGAAGCAGGTAAAGCCATTACTAAATTACGAGAACTTGCAGAGGCATATCAACAAAGCCCCACTCCAGAACAATTACACAAAATTCATCAATTTGCTCAGAAGCGAGGAGGCATGTTTGATTCTCACCTTTTTACTATTGATCATTTAATATTTGGTTATGCTTTGACATTGTACGCTGGAAATCCTGAGCTTGCTGGGCGTGGCAAGTATTCCCCAAAAGCAGAATGGTATAGGTCGGCTTTAGAAGAAAGAGACCAATTATGGGATTTCGTGCGTGCTACAACTTCTTTAAAAGTTAGAAAATTATTAGCTGAAGCAGGACGATCTTCTCCTGAACGAAGAGAAGTGTTATTAAACCAAGTCAATCAATTTCATGAATATCCATTAGGAAAGGACAGCAAACAGATGTTGCCTTTTAGAGACGAATCTCTTTATTTTTCCCTGAATACTGTAAAAGAACTAGATAAATAATCATTAATTCTTCAAAAAAATAAAACTACAACCATTCTAAAAGAACCAATCTACCACTGAATCATCCCATGAGATTTCTTAAAATTCTTATAGATATTAAACCCATGAAATTTGGCATGACCAACAAGTTTTTCTGCTTTTGCTTTTGCTGCCGTCTCATCACTGCTGGTAGTCTCTTCTTTAATCTTCGATTTAACTTTTTTTGGGGTATAAAAATCTCCTAGAAACTTTTCCATAAATGATTTTTTATTCGCTTCTGGTTCTTCATTTTCCTCTTCTTTCTTATCTTTCTCTCCTCTAGCTTCGTCCAAATAGCGGTCTAACTCTTCCCCTAAAGATTCCATCGCCTGTTTCACAGAAGAAGAAACATCACCCATCAAGTCAAAAATTTCATCCTCTTTCAACTTTTTATATCTTTCAACCTCTTCATCGCTCCAGGCATAAATCCTGAAATTCATTTCAAACTTTCCAATATGTACCGGCCCCCTTTGATAACCTTCTTGAACATATTTCATATCTGCTTTTGTACGATACGCAAAAGTTGCCAGAATACAAGCATTAGCTCCATTATTTCCAACTTCCTCGCGTTTCCTAACCAAGATTTCCACATCTAACATGCTCCCTTCAAATGCAGAAATCATTTCTGCAGAAGTCATATTCTTTTCTTTCATTGTTAATCTAGCTACATGCCGTAAATAAGGTTTGACCCAATTAATGTACATTTTAATAATTTCAAAGTGCTGTAACAAATATTGCAACATAAATCTGCGCCGACTTTTATGCTCTTGAGTGGTCCTTTTCTTCCATTCCATAAATTGACGCAAATGTCTTTCTAACACTCTTAAAAGACTTCTATTAAAATCTTTTTCCAAACTTCTAATATGGGCATCTAACTCTGCAACAGTCTTAAATGCTGGAGCATCAAAAAACAAATCCGGCAAAGTAACAAACTCTAACTCCCGCGCCATTCCAAAAACGGAAGCTGCATTTTTTGCACCGCCCTGAACAAGATCAATAAAAAAACCTTTCAGAGTGATTTCTGCACTTTTACTTCTTGACCCAATATCTTTCTCCAACTGTTTTTCAGCTTCTTTGTAATAATCCAACCTTTCGTCAATAATCCTTAACTCACGAACCATCTGAAAAAGTTCTTTAATCATTTTTCCAGTAGTGGCAAGAAACTGAGAAACTTTATCTTGTTGTGCACCTAACCGTTGTTGAGTAACTCCAAAAAAAGCTGAGTTCTCTGCTGCTGCAAAAGAATCTTCCAATTTTTCTACAATCTGAAAATTTTGTTTTAATTCATCAAGAATCCAGAAATAAGGTTCCTCTAAACTTAAATCGTGTGCTTCTAAACTTAAACTATATGCTTTTAAGGGCTTAGGAAAACCAGTATTACCCATCTGTTGTTTAATAACTTCCTTACGTTCTTCCGGAAATTTATATTTCTCTAATAACTTTGACCTTGATTCCAATCCCGTATAAAATAAACTTTCAACCATCTAAGCACCTATTTGTTAAGATATTATTTACTCATTTAATAAGTTTTTTGTTTATATTCGCTCATTCAATAAATAAGTTCTGCCCATTTAGGGGAGGTGGGTGGGAAGAATTGATTAAATGGAGTGAAACAAATCCTGATTTTTTTACGTAGTAAAAAAATAACAAGCAGGATTTGGACTACGGGTCTGCTCTGGCAGAACTTATTTTAATTTGATAAAGCCAGTTTATATTGGTTATTTCTCACATCTAAAAAACCACAACCCTTCTTTTTCATAACAATTTACATTAAAACCAACTTTCTCCAACACTTCTTTCCATTCATTAAAATCAAAACCATTTATTTCTTTTTGTTTCTGCCAGTGATTAACATTTCCCAAAACCATCACAAAATTCCCCTTATCTTTCAACACTCTTTTAATTTCCAACAATAATGAAGAGTAATTCTTAACATAATTCAATAAAAATATTACAGTAACAGAATCAAAACTATTGTTTTCAAGAGGCAACTTCTTTTCCAGATCCGCAACAATTTTCTCAGTACATTTTTCATTTAACTTTAACATCTTCTCAGAGAAATCTAAACCCACAGATTTAAGGTAACTATAAGCCCCACAACCCAAATCCAAGTTTCTTTTCCCATCTAAAAAAGCCAGTTCTTCCTCTATTAATTCCCTTTTTTCTTTATCAATTTTCCTCTGCCACATAAAAGCTTCCGCATTCCAAAAAGCAAGATTATTTTCCGGCCAGCCTTGGGCCCAAGAAATCTTCTCAGACAATTCTTTCATTCTCCTTAAATCTTCCTGACCGTACTGTAACTCAATCAGCCCATTAAAAAAATCAGTTTCTAAGTCAAAATTCATTTTAAAACAATAATACTGCTAAGTTAGCAAACCCGTTAAAAATTAAACCAGCGGATAAACTATCCACCATAATAACAAAAACTAATAATAAAATCCTTCCTAAACAAATAAAGATTTCCCTGTTAACAAAATAACCGGCAACATCCCCTTTGGCTTTATCATATTCCAAAGCTCCAAGCGGCGCTTCCATTGTTCCAAAAGTCAGTGCCCCAAAAATAGTAACTCCAAAAACCTGAGCAACAGTATTCACAAAAGCTTTCAAAAACCAAGCTAAAGATTCAAAACCAGCCAAGTAGCGAATAATCTTTCTTTTTTTAGTATGGTCACTATATTTCCCCATTAAAATAATCAGTAAAGCACTAAGTCCGGAAAGTAAGAATCCGACAATTCCTAAACTCAAATAATCGTTAAGAATAAAAAAGATAAATAAAGGCCAGATTACTCCTGCAGCAATTACATGAGTCCCTCGAGCAGTAAAGAATAATGAATTACGCCAATGCCTTTTATCAATCAATGAACGGAAAGAAAAGTGATAAGCAAGATGTTTCTCTTTACTTAAAAACAAAAATAAAGCTGAACAAACTAAAAGTAAGGAAGCTAAAAGAAAAACTAATTTAAAACCAATAAACTTGATTAAAGTCCCACCAATTAAGGGACCAAACATAGTTGCCAGAACAGAAATCCCTTTCCGCTTACCTACTTCTTCTCCCCGATGTTTATGATCACTAACTTTAGTAAAAACTAAATGCATCCCCATCCAATAAAGCGATTGAGATAAACCAAGTAAAGAACCAATCAATAGTAAAGGCGTTTTTATCGTCGGTAAAAAGTATAAAGAAACAATAAAGAACAAGTAAAATGGCACACTTAAAAGAATAACATGTTTTGGACCTAAATAAGATGCAAGTTTAGCTGCAAATGGTGAACTAATAGCAAAAACAACTGCATAAAAAATAAAAAAGTAAAGTGTCTGCTCTAAAGAAAAATTCATTTCTACATAAAGGTAAAGCGGAACAAATAAACTGATAATAGATATAGCAAAAGCTCTAATTGCTGCTGAAATATAAATCTGGGTTAATTCTTTGTGTGGAAAGTACCTCCACCAAAGATGTTCGTTATGATGATTCATCTAAAACCTCATTTTATTTGACTTAAGAAAAAGAAAGTTTATAAAAGAATATAAGCTTTTCTATTTAGAAAACAAATAAACAAATAAACACTGACTGCATCAGTACAACAGCAATGGGCCTGTAGTCTAGAATCTTTCCAAGATGGACAATAGCTATGACGTCCGCCTGACTATTCTCATTATTGAGAATCAGATCGCGGGAGATCGGGGGTGCGAGTCCCCTCGGGCCCATTAAAATACTCAGAAATCATAAAAAATGATAGATGTCCAACAACCACAACAAACACAACCAGAACAACCCATTTACGTGCTACTACAAAACAAAAAGAGGGCATTTATCCCAAAAGTAGTTATTTTTATTGTTTTAGGTGTTATTTTTTATCTTGGAGTTCTGCTCAACGTTTCCCTTTTGGAACTAAGCGCTTCCACAGAAACGGTTACTAAACTTGTTGCTTTAATACTTCTCTTATTAGTAATAGTTTTAGGTATCTATCTAACTTTTCATCGTGCAGTTCAACCCTATAAGTTCTATCGAAACAGAATATATTTTAACAAAAAAGAAATTGCTTATATTGATATCATTAATACAGCAGCAAAACAAGACTTTTGGGACAAATTGTTTAAGACTTATAATATCAACCTTGGCCATGATTATTTTATTAGAAACATTCCATTAAAAGTACAAATAAGCAATTATCTACAGCAATTAATAAATTATGCTAAAACAAATTATGCCCGGACTCAACAGCAGCCCATTTCTTCTCAACAGACTTCCCCTCAACAAACTACTTCTCAACAAACTACTTCTTCAACAGATAGATATCAATAAACTCAACTGTAAATGATAATAGAAGCGGTCCGAGAATCACCCCTAACAACCCAAAGGTTAACAAACCCCCCAAAATCCCAATTAAAACAATTGCTGAATGAATTCCTGCTTTATTTCCCATTAATTTTGGTTTAAGAATATTGTCCGCGCTACTGATAAAAACTATACCATAAACGAACAATAATATCCCTTTAATTATTAACCAAGTGGAATTATTATAAACCCCTTCTAAAATAAAAATTAACGACGCTGGTACCCAGATTATACTTGCCCCAACAAAAGGTATCAAAGCTAAGAAACCCATAAATAATCCCCAAAATAGCGGTGAAGATATTCCAAAAATAAAAAATCCTATAGAACCCGTAACCCCTTGAATAAGAGCGACGATGACATATCCGTAAACTAAGCCATGAAGAATTTCTTTTAATCTCTTTATGAGTCTAACATATTTATTCCTTTGTAATTTTAAATAAGAATTAATATGATGAATTAAACCCTCACCATCTTTTAGGAAATAAAACATGGTGAAAAACAAAACAAACAAGTTTAAGAGAACTTTAGGTATGCTTACCAAAACATCTGAACTTTTGGTTACAATCCAATTAATTACTGTCTTGGCTGTCTCTTGAATTTGAAAATTAATTTCTGGACTTTGTGAATAAGTTTGAAAAGTTTCACAGATCTGGCTTTTACAATTAGAAACTAAACCCGTAGCAAGTTTCTGTTTAAAGAGCACAAAAATAGCATAAGATTCTTGAACAAGACCTTTAACAAAAAAAACTGCTGGCACTACTATAATTAAGAAAATTAAAAGGCAAATCAATAAAGCAGAAACCGTGCTGTTAATCTTTTGGTTAAACTTTCGATAAAGAGGATAAGAAACATAAGCGAATAAAGCTCCTAGAAATATTACTTTCAAAAAAGGTTGCAGTACATAAAAAGATAACACTAAAAGAATAATTAACAATACAGGCGGAACAATATTTTTATAATTTATTTTAATTCACCTCTTTTAGTAAGGAGATAATTTTTAATGTTTATAAATATTGTCCCGATAAATATAAAAAGAATCACCCCTAAACAACCTTTATGACTACTAAAATAGATGCCAATGATTCAAGAATATTTCAAGATTTAATTGCATACACAAACGTAAATCCGCAATTAGCAATAAAAAGATGTGATTATGCTGCAACTGAATTAGCAATTTTATGGGACAAAAAAAAAAGTACCATTCATTTTTATCAAGACAACAACATTTATATTTATGATTTAACAAAATATCAATTAATCTTAGAACACCGCAACATAATCCAAGAAATGATTAGTCAAATAAAAGAATTGAAATTAAATAAAATTTTAGAGTTTGGAGGAGGGATTGGAGAATTTAGTCTAACTTGTGCAAATAACAATTTAAACATAACATACTATGACTTAAATGGTGTAATTAAAAATTATGCTTTGTGGAGATTTAATAAATACAAAAGTGAGATAAAAATTGCAGAGGAATATCCTCTAAATCAAAAATGGGACATTGTTAATGTAATGGATGTTTTAGAACACTTAGAAAACCCACAAGAAATAATTTTACATTTAAGTAAAAATACAAAATATATTTTTTGCAATCCTGAAGAAGTAAAATACAATATTTATTTTCCTCAACATATCAGTAAATTTAGTCTAACAGAACATTTCACACACATCAAAGGACATCTCTGGAAAAATAAAAATATTATTTAACACTTACTAATAAAAAAATTATTACTAATAATTAAATCTTCGGGAAAAAGAAAGAAAAAGTTAAAAAAACCATTATTTAGTATTAAAATGCCATCTATATCCTTATGTATGATAACCAGGAATGAAGAACAATTTTTAGAGCAATGTCTTAATTCGATTAAAGATTTTGTTGATGAAATCATTATTGTTGACACGGGAAGTACAGATAACACCAAGAAAATTGCCGCTAAATTCACCACTAAAATTTATGATTTCACTTGGATTGATGATTTTGCTGCTGCGAGAAATGAATCTTTAAAATACGCAACCGGAGACTGGATTTTAGTATTAGATGCTGATGAAACAATCGACAAAAAAACAAAAGAAGAAATAATTAAAGCGATAAATAACAATAATGCTGATGCTTATACATTAGCACAATTACATTATACTAACAAATTTACTAATCAAACAGACTTTATTGAGATTAATCACTCACAATTTAAAGGATTTTATGTTTCTTATGTGATCAGATTGTTTAAAAACTTAAATGGGATATATTTTGATTATTGTGTTCATGAAACTGTAAGAAAAACGCTATTAAAAAACAACAAAATAATCACAGAATTACCCGCAGTTATTCATCATTACCAAGAATTAAAAAGTTTTGATAACATTAAAGAGAAACAAGAAACTTATTTTAAATTATCATTGAACAACATTAAAAAATATCCTCATTATGCAAAAAGTTATAATGATGTGGCAATTTATTATGCAACATATAAAGAGGAGAATGATAAGGCTTTAGAATATTGTAAAAAAGCAATTGAACTTGCTCCCCGAAAGATTGAATATCTCTTAAATTACAGCTATCGTCTTAGAGATTTAAAAAAACATGAAGAAGCAATATTATTTCTCAAAAGAATTAAAGATAAATATGATGATGAAAGAATTTACCGAGCTTTAGGATACCTCTATTATACAATTAAACAATATCATTTTGCATTAGAAATGTATGAAAAAGCAATTAAGTTAAATTCTCCCATTAAAGAACAATTACAAAAAAACATTGAGACTATAAAAAAAGAACAACTTTCTCTTTAATAATTATTTTAAAAAGATTATTTAAGAAATTTTAGAAAAGTAACAAAATAAAGAACGCCCTATCCCCGGGCTAAAGCCACGGGGC
>CAZIMI010000022.1:0-11979 GCA_964540325.1 uncultured Methanosarcinales archaeon
AAAGAAAAAGGAATTGAATGTCATTATATTGTTACTCTTCAACCAACATCACCTCTTAGAACAGTAAAAGATATTGATCTTTGTATTAAAAAAATAATTGAGTCCAACTGCCAATCAGTAACAAGCATTTCTAAAGTTCTTCATAATCCGTTTACAATGGTAACTTTGAATGAGGACAAAACTGAATTCTTTATAGAAAAACCAAAAACATCAAATAGACAAGGCCAACCATCAATTTATCAAATTAATGGTGCGGTTTATGTGATTAAAAGAAATGCTTTATTTAAAGAGGAGAAATATATTGTTACTGATGATAACAGATCAATAATAATGTTATCAGAGAAATCTTTTGACATTGATGATATTTATGATTTTAACTTGGTTGAACAAATTATATTAGACAAAATTAAATAAATGAATAAATATTCAAAATCACTTCTAATTATACCATTATTTTTCTAATTATCTTTAGATACACCATCAGGGCCATTATTCTGGTCATCATTATGATCAATAGTATAATGTCTACTTCCCCTAAAATCAGTAATTTCTCCTAAATATAAATCCGTAAACTGTTGAATTAATTTGTGTGCTTCATCTAAATCCCCATTTGTATTATTATAATGATCAAGTATTAAATCGGTATTTGCTTCAAGTAATAATTCGTAAGCTTTTTCATCAGAAAGTCCCATAAGATTAATTAAAATTAAATCCGAGTTGATAAATCTTTCAAAAAAATCTGCTGGCCCTTTTATTTTTCCCTCTTTAATTAAATGATAATATAAATCTGAACCAGGATATGGGGTTACAGGCCTTATTGTCCGACATTGATAATAAGTGTTGTATTTCTTAATTAATTCCACATTTTTTCTTAAAGTATCTTCATTGTCACCAAGATTATTCCAAATAAAATTTAGTCCCATCCCAATCCCACCAATATCTTTAACCAACTTCAAAGCAGCCATGTTTTGTTCTAAAGAAGTATTTTTATTCATTAATTCTAAAACAGCATTACTACTGGATTCAAAACCAAAATTAATAAATTGACACCCACATCTTTTTAAGATTTCAACAATCTCTTGGTCCATAATATCAACCCTTGCATTACAAGAGAATTTGATGGTTAGATTTTCTTCTTTAAGAGTTTCTTCAAATTCAAGAAGCCTATTCTTACTTAAAACAAATAACTCGTCTTGGAAAAAAAAACAGTTAACCCCATATCCCTCAACTAATATTTTTAATTCATCAATAATATTTTTAATACTTCTGACCCTAATTCCTTTCTCCATACGGTAACAAAAATTACATTTATTTACGCATCCTCTACTGCTCAAAAAAACAAAACTTTTCTCATGTTCATTTTGATTAAACATTTTCAAACAAGTAGTATACTTTTCCATAGGAAAAATTTCCCATAACGGAAAAGGGATTTCATTTAAATTAGAAACAGGCAGACTAATTTCATTAATTTTTAATTGATTATCTTTTAGATAGGCTATATTCATAACTTCTGAAAGATCTAGACCTTTAATTTTACATCTTAATAAATCGATGATATGTTTTTCAAATTCCCCAATGGCAATTAAATCGGCGTTTGTTTTCCTAAGAACATATTCGGGAATTGGTGAAGGGCCGTGTCCACCCAAAACTAACCAAGCATTTTTCTTGTTATTATTGATAACTTTACAAAGTTCAACAATAGTCTCATTAAATCTGGCCGCCATAAAACCTACGCCAATTAGATCATATTCATTCTTTTGTAAATGTTCAGCCAATTGTTCATTTGAATAATGAAAAACGTCCATACAATATGCTTCTACACTAGCCCCAGAATTATGTAAAATTGCGGCTAAATAACCCTCGCCTAGAGGGAATTGATTATAATCTTGATAAACATCATGAATGATAAAAAGAACTTTGTTACTTTTGTTAAATTCATCTTTTTTTGTTAACATCTTGAGGGTTAATATCAATTAATTTATTTATAAATGTTATGCACCTTTTATATGAATTCCCATCTAATTTTGAAAACATTTTATTCAAAAAAATAGTTCTTTCTTCTTTTAGTAAATCTGTATCATTATCTTTTAATTTTTTTAATAATATTTCTAATTCATGAATATTAGATATTGAATGACAAGCATTACTCCCTTCTGTGATATCAAAAACAGGATTATTCCGTTCAAACAATTCATAAGTAATTACTATCTTATCTAGTAACATTGCCTCTAAAGCAGTGGTGGAATAAAAATGGATAACAATCCTACTTTTTGCAATTTCATGATATAAAATTTCTCCTGAACCACAAACCATTTTTGTTTTGCTCAACCCCAAATCTTTTATTATCTTTTTATACTCATTAAAATTCTTTTCTCGAGGATGTAATTTAATTGTAATTGAATAACCTAAGCGGCCTATTGTAGAAATTATTTCTTTAATCTTATTGAAGTAACTTTCTTTTTGCATAAGATTATCCTCAACTAAAGGAGGGGTAGTTATTAATATTGAACCATCATCTTTAATTCCCCGGTATTTTATAATGTCATCAAAAATTACTGGACCAACATTACTTATTTTTATTTTAGGATAACCATTTGTTATTAATCTTTCTTCAGTAAGTTTATTAGGAACTAAATAATAAGGATATTTTTGGTGATACAAATCTATTTCTGAACAAGGGATGCCATGAGGTATAAAAACAACATCAAAATTCATATCTTTACTCAAAGAAAGGATTGTCCGTTCAAATAATGAAGTCTTACCAGTTAATACTACCACTTTTGTTTCAGAAAGTGAAATTACTTTCCTTAAAGTGTAATAACAAAGTGCAGTAGAAAATAAGAATGATCTTGAAAAATATATATTTAAAGGATATTTCATAGATTTCCAAAAAGGAATTTTTGATTTATCCAATTTTTTCCATTCCCGATAAAGTTTGTCACTCTTTTTCTTAGCAAGTTTTATTTGTTTATTAGAAACATATTGATAATAATCAGTGACATTTTTTATTCTTTTATAATTCTGATTTGAAAATAATGAAAAATCTGGAACAATAAGAATATTATAAATTGGTTTTTCTTTAATCTTAATGTAATTAATAATATTATTAATACGATAAAACTTTGGAATTGATTTCTTAAATTCGACATGTTTGGGATAAGAAATAAAAATTATTTGTGTTTTATTAACTTTCTTTTTTTGAGAATAAAAAAGTTTAAAAATGTTTAACAAAGAGAAATAATGGACAATTATTTTACTTTTCAAAAAAGCTAGGGATTCTTCTTTTAATGTTAGCTTGTTCTGATCATCATTAAAGCATTTAAGACAAACCCCTAATTGTTTTGGTAATAAATGAACCAAAAAGAATCTAGAATATAAATAAATTAATGGGGTCCCTTCTATTTGAAAAATATCGTTAAATTTCTGTTTGTCAGAGTTATTTTTATTAAAACTTAGTTCGCCTAAATTAGCTAAGTAGCTAATAATTAATTTATTAATTTTTTTCATTGTAAATAAGCTCAAATTAATTATTTTTTATTATAATAATAATAATAATAATGATGATGATGGATCTGCAATTTAGTTAGTAAATAAAATATTAATAAAGATTGTGAAAATAGCACACTAATTTTTAACTATAATCAATTAATTATTCACCAGTTCTCTTTAATTTTATGGATTTGATATTTTAATCAATGCGCGAATTACTTTTCCTTCTTTTAAATCTGAGATCGCATTATTAATCTGTTCTAAGGGATATGTTTCAGTGATTAATTTTTCTAATGGCAAATCACCTTGAAGATATTGTTGAATATAATGGGGTAAATCTTGATCTGGTTTTGTAGCCCCACCCCAACTTCCAAATAATTTTTTTCCTTTAATAAAATCAAAAGGCGTTAAAGATATTTTTTCATCCTTTTTAGCATTACCAACAATTATTGTCGTCCCTTTATCTTTAATAATTTCAAAAGCAGTTTCAGTCACTTTAGGAATTCCAATACAATCAACAGAAAAATCAACCAATTCAGAGTTAGTTATTAAATTAATTTTTTCAATAACATCTTCTCTTGAAGAATTAATGATGTGAGTCGCACCAATTTCTAAAGCCAATTCTAACTTTTTATCATTGACATCTATAGCAATTATTTTTGATAACTTGGAATTCGTAGCTCCTAACAATACTGCTGAACCTATTCCTCCCATTCCAAAAATAGCTATAGTTTGACCTTCTTGAACTTTTAATTCATTCTTAATGATACCTAATCCAGTAGGGGCGGCACAACCAAGTAATGTTGCAATTTTCGGAGGAACTGTTGAAGGTATTTTCACAACCCTATTTTCTGAAACTATTGAATATTGATTAAAAACTGTTATTGGTCCGGAATTTATTCTAATTCCATCACTTACCCTTTTATATTGACAATTTGAAACATCCATGCCCTCACCTTTTATCCAAGAAAGAACAACATAATCCCCCGGTTTTACTTTGGTTACATTGTGACCAACGTCTTCTACAATTCCAGAAGCTTCATGGCCTAATGTATGAGGGAGATATTTATCTGGACCCTTATGGGCTGAAATCTCGTTAAGTTGTGATCTGCATAAACCTGCATAAAAAATCTTAACTAAAACTTGACCCGGATTAAGAGGAGGAACTTCTAATTCTTGAACTTGTAAGGGTTGATTGGTTTCACATAAAACTGCTGCTTTCATAATCTTTTTACTTTCTATTAATTCCGGAATAAACCAATAATAATCACCAGTATAACCTACTTCTTCAAATAATTTTTTCCAATCATTAACATGCATAAAAGTAACTCCCGTTAAATTCCACATTAACATTCCTTTCTTTTCTTTATCATTTCTCCAAGCATCATTTACAATAAATGCATTTTTTCCAACTCTTTCTATTTCTCTGATGGCCTGTTTACAATCCTCTAAATCCAAGTTATGAACAGTATTAATAGAAATAACCAAATCAAATTCTTTATCTTTAAATTGGCTTAAATCTTTAGCATTACCTACACTCAAGAAAGATTTAACTTCTTCAATTCCATTTTCAATAGCATATTGAGAAATATCAATACCTTTTATAGTAATCCCAGGAAGTGCTTTTATTAAATCGTATAACAAAAAACCTTTACCACATCCAACATCAAGAATTTTACTATCTTTAGTTAATCTGTAATATTTAATAAAATCTTTAACTACATTTCCCCAATATCTGGGATGATAAAAATATCCGCCATAACCCTGTTTTCTATTTCCATCAAAAAATTCTTTGCCAAATTCTTTAGCAATCTTTATATCTTCAGAAGTACGTTCTAACGCTCTTTGATTAAGGTCCCTTTTGGTTTTAGGATACTTCTCCATTAAATTAATTTCTACCATGTTATGATTTTCTTACCTTTGTTTTTATTTAATAAAAATTATTTTTTAAATGCTTCTATATTAAATTAAATAACTTTTTCCTTCACCGGCATCAATTGGAACCAAGCACCCACTCATCATAGAAGCTTTTTCTGAACATAAAAATGAAATCAGATGAATCATTTCTTGAGCATCACCTAATCGGCCCCGAGGCAATCTCTCTTGAATCACTCTTTTTAAACCTTCTGGATCTCTTTTTTCAAACCTAGCCCATGAATTTTCTGGAGCATAAAAACTTCCAGGAAGGATACCAGTAGCAATAACATTTGAATAAGCAATATCTCTACCTAATGTTCTAACATAAGCTGCTAATGCAGCTTTAACAGTATTATAACCTACAGAGCCCGTAGCCTCACTAGAAGAAATCGAACCAATATGAACAACGTTGCCTTTTCCTCTTTTTATCATTTTTGGAATTAATAAATGATTGATTTCTACAATCGCTTTAAAATTTAAAGCAAATAGTTTTTCAAAATCTTCTGAACTAAGAAGAGTGTCTCTTAAGCCAAGACCGCCTCCAGCCACGTGTAAAACCACATCAATATCTCCTAAATATTCTTCTGTTTTTTTAATACCATTTTTAAGTTGATTTAAGTTTGTAAGGTCAACTTCAAGGCAAAGATGGTGGTCTGGTGAGTTTAAAGATTTTCTTATTTCTTCTAATTTATTTATTGAGCGAGCCATTAAAACAAGATGGGCCCCCTCTTTATCAAGCAATTTAGTACAAACTAAACCTAATCCTTTAGAAGCCCCAGTAATCAATATTTTTTTTCCATTTAAATCAATCATTTTTATTTTTTTTATAATAAAATTGTCTTATCTTTTCAATAATTAGCATAATTTGTTCATTTCTTAATTCAGGATAAATTGGAAGACTAAGAATTTTGTTAGCTTGTTCTTCACATATGGGAAAATCCCCCTCTTTATAACCTAATGATTTAGCGGCCCCTTGAAGATGAATAGGAATAGAATAATGTATTTTTGTATCAATTCCTTCATTTTCTAAATATTCTTTTAATTCATCCCTATAATCACATAAGATTACAAAATTATGATAAACAGGCCCTTCATATATTTTATCAAAAGGAACTTTAAAAATGTCTCTTAACCCATCCCTATATAATCCAGCAATTTCTTTATATCTTATATTCCATTTATTAAGATGGTTTAATTTTATATTTCCTATGGCCGCCTGAATAGCATCAAGTCTAGAATTATATCCCCAAAATTCACATTCATCACGATTCTTAAGACCATGATTTCTTAACTTGATTAATTTTTCATAAATGTTCTTATTATTTGTAGTAATAATTCCCCCATCACCATGAAGATGAAGATTCTTTAAAGGATGAAGGCTAAAACATCAAAGATCTCCTAGGGAACCAACTTTTTTCCATTTATATCGAGCACCAACCGCTTGTGCAGCATCTTCAATAACAAAAAGATTGTGTCTTTTTGCAATTTCATTAATAGTATCCATCTCTGCGGGTCTTCCAGTTAAATGTATTGGAATAATGGCTTTTGTTTTTTCCGTAATTGCTTTTTCAATTAAATTAGGATCAATATTGTAATCATCTGCCACATCAACAAAAATAGGAATAGCCCCTGTTGCAGCTATCGCACCGGCAGTAGCAATAAATGAATTTGGGGCTGTTATAACTTCGTCTCCCGCTTTAACTCCTAAAGCTTTCAAACTAAGAATGATTGCATCAGTACAATTAGCCACACCAATGGCATATTGTGCATCACAAAAAAGTGCAAAATTAGTTTCAAATTCTTTCACTTCATTAGAAAGTATATATTCCCCTTTAGAAGAAATTTCATCAACTTTACAGATAATCTCTTCTTTTAAATTGTTATATTGGGCTCCAAGGTTAACAAAAGGGATTTTTTGATTGTTATTTCTTTCTAAAATGCAATTTGTATTTAATCGATTATTTGCTCTTTTTTTCTCATAAAATTCTTTGATTTTTGCAACAACATATTCTTGCTGTTCGCGGGTAATGAATTCGTGAACAGGTAATGAAAGGACAGAGTCACAGATTTTTTCTGTAACTGGAAAATCACCCTTAGTGTATCCATATTTTTTTGCAGCAGGTTGTAAATGCATAGGGATTGGATAATGGATCTTGGCATCAATACTACACTCAATAAGGAATTTTTGAAGGTCATCTCTGTCTTGTGCACGAATAACGTAGATATGATACACATTCTTTGATTCGGGATCACGTAAAGGAATTTGTATTTCTGGTATGTGTTTCAACATTTCATCAAAATATGTTGCTTTTTTAATTCTTGATTCAGTTATATGGTCAATTTTTTTTAATAGATGGTTAGCTACAATTGCTTGTAAGGCATCAAGTCTAGAATTATAACCATATATCAAATGTTCATCACGGTTAATTAATCCGTGATTTCGTAGTAAGACTAATTGATCATGCATTTCTTTTGAATCAGTTACAATAAATCCACCATCTCCCCAAACATTAAGATTTTTTAGAGGATGCATACTAAAGCATCCAGTGATTCCAAATGTTCCGGGGGCTTTTCCTTGATAGGATCCATTAATTGCATGACATGCATCTTCAATCACTTTTAAGTTATATTTTTTGGATATCTCCATAATCTTGTTCATTTTACAAGGAATACCGGACCAATGCACTGGAAGAATAGCTTTTGTTTTTTCTGTAATAGCTGCTTCAATTAAGTTAGGATTAATATTATAATCGTCATCAACGTCAACAAAAATAGGTTTTCCACCTGCAGTAACAATTGCCCCAATTGTAGCAAAGAAAGTGTAAGGAGTGGTTATTACTTCATCTCCTTCTTTAATACCTATTGCTTTTAGAGAGAGAAAGAGTGCATCGGTACCATTTCCAACGCCAAGACAATATTTCGCCCCAGTAAGTTCACAAATCTTTCTTTCAAATTCATCGACCGGCCCCCCCAGGGTGTAGTCACAATTTTGCACCAATTTTTCGATTTCTTTGAAAATATCTTTATAGTCTGCAAACTGCTCTTTAAGGTAATTGTGATTAATTGCTGGTGTGCTTGTTTGTTCATATTGTTGGGGTAAGTAATTGTGTTTAATTTCCATTTTTACGTTTCTCAAATTTTGTGAATATAATCCAAAGGCAATTCTTTAATCTCCTCCCAGTTCTCTTCAATCCAAGTAATCATTTCTTGGATCCCTTCCTTTAAAGAAATTGTGGTTCTCCAACCTAGTTTTTCTTTAGCTTTAGAGCAATCCAAACTATATTTGGTGTCCTGACCGAAATTTTCAGAAATCATTTCTACAGAAGATTCAAAGTCCTTGCCCACCATTTTGCAAATGAGTTTGACTAAATCTTTAATACAGATATCCTCATTGTCTGGAGCAAGATGATAAGCTTCCCCCCATTTCCTATGATTAATTGCTTTCCAGGTAGCATCAGCAACATCCCTAATATGGATGAAAGATCTAACAGCTCTGCCCCCCCCATGTAGCTGGATAATTTTACCTAGTTTGAGGTAGATGATCGTGCGGGGAATGATCCTATATAATTGTTGATGAATTCCATAAACGTTAGCTGAACGAATCATGGTTACAGGAAAATTACATTTTTTATGTAAAGCTAGCAAAAATAAATCGCCTGCTAATTTAGAAGTAGCGTAAGGCGTACTTGGACGGAAATTGAAATTTTCAACAATGTTTTCTCCAGTAGTCCCATAGACCTCCGGAGTGGAGGCAGTAACATAACTTTTAAGATAGTCTCTGTTAGCTAGGACATTAGCTAATCTCACTACAGCTAAACAATTAGTTTGGAACCATTGTTCTGGCCACTTCCAACTATTTCTCACTTCTCCTTGGGCGGCATAATTTACAACAACCTCTGGCCTTTCTCGGTCTAACAAAGAAACAATTTCCTCAAAATCTTTATTTATATCTAATTGGAAAAACATAAATCTAGAAGAACTTTTTTTTCTGTATTTGTAAGGCAGAAGAAGGGGATTATATTCTGCTGATCTACTAATACCAATCACTTCTGCTCGGGTATTTTCTAGCAAGTAATTAACGAAATGGCTTCCAGTAAAAGAATTACTTCCCAGAACTACTATTTTCTTAATTTCCATTTTATTCAAAGGTTCTCTACCTGAGGTTGATTTCATTCATTCTTTTAATGTTGTAATAAAATGGATTATTCAACCCATCAATAATTAAACCATTATTGTATGCTTCAATAATACTTCTTACAGCATCCTGCAAACTATATTTACATTCGAATCCAAGAACTCTTTTCATTTTATCTGCATTAACATGGTAAGACCTATTGTCTTCAGAAGGCGTAACTTCAAATTCAATGGACGAATCTCCAATGACTCTTTTAACC
Source organism: uncultured Methanosarcinales archaeon (assembly GCA_964540325.1). Classification (GTDB taxonomy): domain Archaea; phylum Nanobdellota; class Nanobdellia; order Woesearchaeales; family GW2011-AR9; genus JABJOX01. The sequence continues at coordinate 9,801 of CAZIMI010000022.1, forward strand.
ATTTTACCAATATCTTTGATGGTTTTATTTTCGCAGGAAACATTAAAAGCTTGTTGATGAATTTTTTCTTTTGGTGCTTCTAACATCAATTTGTAAAACCGGGTCATGTCATTTATATGTAAAGCCGGCCTCATTTGTTCTCCACCAAAAATTTTTATTTTATTGTTGATTAGGGCATTAATTGTTAATATATTAACTGATAAATCTAATCTTAATCTTGGTGCATATCCACATAATGTTGAAGGTCTAACAAAAACATACTCTAATTCTCCTACTTCGGAATTTCTTAATAACTGCTCGCATTCATATTTGTACTTAGCATAATCAGTAGTAGGTATGTGTTCAGATTCTTCAGTTACATCAACATCAAATGGTTTAATCCCATATTGGCTCGTAGAACTAGCAACAATTAACCTTTTAATTTTATTTTTAGTGCACGCATCAATTACATTTTGAAACGCATCAAAGTTAATGGATTTCCCTAATCCCGGGTCTAAATCAAAGCTGGGATCATTTGAAATACATGCCAAATGAATTATTACATCTAAACCATTAGCTGCTTCTAGTAATTTTTCTTTATCTCTTATATCCCCTTTAATTTGAATTAAATTAGGGTGATCTTTTAAAGTATGCCCATAAATATAAAGATCATATACAATGACCTGATATCCTTTTCTAAGTAAAGTTGGCACTAAAAGACTACCAACATAACCTGCGCCACCAGTAATTAATATTTTTTGAAATTGCATTACACTTCCTTTCTTATAAGAGTTTATATATTTTATTAAACTACTAATTTATAAACCAATTAATAGTGCTTAACCAAAGTAAATCTTTATTTTTTATAAAATTTCAAATAAATATAAAATATTATGTTTAAATCATGGTATTCCTTTATTTTTTAGTAATTTTTTATTTAATAAAATTAAAAGATTAATTTAGTGTTTATTAATAAGACATAAAATCCGAAAACTTTATTAACAATAACACATCTGAAATTATACTTACCTTATTAAACTCTCTAAAAAGATGACAAACATTAAAAGTGATTACCACATTATGATAAAAATTTTAAATATAAGCAACTTTCATTATAGTTGTCTATTATGCAAAAAATATAATAAAACACTCAGAGGTCTAAAATAAATGGATAAAATTAATTTAATTTCACTTTTTGAAAATATGTTATATATTCGATTAGTGGAAGAAAAAATTTGTGAAGAATATCCAAAACAAGAAATGCGTTGTCCAGTACATATTTCCATAGGTCAAGAAGCAATTGCTGTGGGTGTTTGTGATGCTATCAAAAAAGAAGATTTAATGTTTAGTAATCATCGTTCCCATGCACATTATTTGGCAAAAGGAGGAAATCTTAACAAATTTATTGCAGAACTTTATGGTAAAATTACTGGTTGTTCTAAAGGTAAAGGGGGTTCAATGCACCTTATTGACTTAAATGTTAATTTTATGGGTTCTACTTCAATTGTAGGGGGCACTATCTCTTTAGCAGTGGGTGCTGCATTTACTCAATTTATGACAGATTCTGATAATATGGTAGTAACTTTTTTAGGAGATGCAGCTAGCGAAGAAGGCGTTTTTTATGAAAGTATTAATTTTGCTAAATTAAAAGAATTGCCCATTATTTTTATTTGTGAAAATAATCTTTATTCTGTATATTCTTCACTTTTAGAAAGGCAACCTAAAAGAAAAATAATTGATATTGTTAAAGCCCATGGTATTATTAGTTATGAAGTTGAAGGTAACAACCCCATTGCGGTTAGTGAAATTGTTCAGAAAGCAATAAAAGATATCAAAACAAAAAGTGGACCAATATTTATAGAAGCATCAACTTATAGGTTAAAAGAACATTGTGGTCCAAATAATGACAACCATCTTGGTTATCGGACAGAAGAAGAATTTTTAAATTGGAAAAATAAAGATCCCCTTGTTTTTTTAAAAGAAAAGCTTATTCGTGAAGAATTATTAACACCAGAGAAGATTATTGAATTAGAAACTAAAATTAATCAACAAATTCTCGAAGCTTTTGAATTTGCTAAAACCAGTGATTTTCCTAACTTTGTAGAATTAGATAAAGATGTTTATGCTGATTAAAAAATTATTTATAAAATGATACTCCTCGGACTAAAGTCCGAGGTATCTCTTGAGGGCAACCTCATGT
>CAZIMI010000023.1:0-2439 GCA_964540325.1 uncultured Methanosarcinales archaeon
AATATTTTGCGATAACTTCCGGCTGTGCAACTGTACAGGGAAAAGAAATCTGTGTCAGTTTAGATGATCCAAACATTGAAGATGAAGATGAGAATTTAATTATCTCAGTCGACGGTTCAGAAGAAGTTTATAGTTACTATGGATTGTTCATGGCTTGGTTCCAAGGTTGGTTTGGAGATGGAAGATTAGCGCCAGCAGAAGTTAATAATGGTGTAGAAATAATCATTTACGAGACTGGATTTAAGTTTAGTTTCGTTTGATTTTTTTTATTTATAATTTTAAAAAAAAGATAAAAAAATAAAATTATTGTCTTCTCAAATTAGCTCTTCTACTTGGACGTGCTTTCTCATAGCCTTTACCTTTGCCTCTAAGTCCACGTGATTTTCTAGCTGAAGAAGTCTTACCATGGAATACTCTTGAGCCAAGTTTCTTTTCCTGCAGCCAAGCTAAGTTCTTATCAGACTTAATTACCGGATGGTTTGGATCAACAAGAATAACTTCGTACCAATAATGTTTACCATCTTCTGCTACCCAATAAGAATTAAGTACAGTTAAATTCTTAAACTTCTTCTGGCAACGCTCTTCAGCAATTTGTTGATAGTTCTTATTCAAATCTAACCTTGTCCCATATCGTTTTGGACGTCTACCTTTCTTAATCATTGGTCGGGTATGCCCGCCTCTTAAAACACGCTGTCTAACAACAATAAAACCTTGTTTAGCTTTATAGCCAAGAGATCTTGCTTTATCAATTCTAGTTGGTCTCTCTAATTTTAAAGTAGAATTCTCTTTTCTCCACTTAATCAATCTTTCACGCCATAATTCCGGCATGTTTGCCTTTGGTTTCTTCCAAAGTTCTCTTACTTGTTTGTATAATCCCATTTTATTTAGCCTCCTAATTTAATTCTATTTCATACCAGTTCAGGCAAGCTACTGCCCACATCCGGGTATTTTATATTAATAATGGATGTCATTTAAAAACATTCTGTTTTTTAATCTCCAAAAATAATTTTAGATATTTATAAAGTTTCTCAAAGAAAAATCAACTTACTTCTTTCTCCAAATCGCAGCATTCTTGATGGCCACGTTCGTCAACTGCTCTTTTAAGATCGTTGTAAACTACTCTAAGACTGCAGTCAGAAGATTGAAGACCCTCTGCTAAAACATAATTGCTTTTTTCACAAATAACAGATCCCTGTACAACATTCCCATCATTGTTTGCTTCAATTTCAAATCCTTTGTATGTGCCTTTCATACAAACTTGGGAAATCAAATCTTATATAAATATTGTTAAAGTTAAGACTAACAATATCCTACCAAAAGAACTTCCATCTCTTATCTTCTTTTTTCTGGTTTTAGATTAATTCCACAGAAACATTTAAATACATGTACGTACACTGACTTGTTATGGCAACTAAAAGTATAACTATAACAAACGAAGCCTATGAAGGGCTTTCTGCATTTAAAGAACCCACAGATAGTTTTAGTGATGTCGTTAACAGACTAACTAAAAGAGATTCACTTCTTAATTTGGTAGGGATCCTTTCACCTAAAGAAGCTGACGAGATGAATAAATCTGTTAAAGAAATGAGAAACAGATTAAGAAAACAAATGAATGCCTCAAGATTAAAATGATTGTTGACACCACGTTTGTTATTGATTTAATGAGAAATGAAGAAAAAGCGGTTGCTAAACTTCATCAATTAATTAATAAAAGAGAACCATTGTTGGTTACAGCGTTAACAATTTTTGAACTTTTTAGCGGTTTATCTAGAAGTACAAAACCAAGCGAAGAAAGAAATAAAATAATGAAAGTCCTAAAAGGACAACTTATTCTTCATCTTGATAATGATTCTGCTGAAAAAGCTGGAGAAATTGATGGAACTTTAATTAAAGAAGGAAATATGATTGGTCCTGTTGATAGTATGATTGCAGGTATTGCCTTAGTAAAAAAAGATGTTGTACTTACCAGAAACATAAAAGATTTTTCTAAAGTTAAAGGATTAGATACAGAAACTTATTAGGGCCTCTACCAAAAGAACTTCCATCGCTTATCGGCTTTCTTTTCTTTGACTAATTCAGTCATCCCGTGCTTTTTAGCGTTTCTTAAGAATTGATTAGCAATCGCTTTTAATCTTAAACCATTAATATCAGCATCGTTCTGAAAAAATTCATATTTTTCCAACAGACCATCAAAAACAGAAGCTTGTGCTTCCAAATTTATATGGGTTATGCCAGAATCAGTAACTTTACGTTCTTTTTCCAGTTCCATTAATTTTTTTAATTCAGGAAGAATACTATTAACATCATAATTGATTTCTTCTACTTTAAATTCAGTGTCTATTTTTTTTATAAGCTTTTGTGTTTTATCAATTACAGTTAATGTTTTTAATCCTAAAAAATCAAATTTAATTAATCCAGCATTTTCTGCTGAATACATAT
>CAZIMI010000023.1:2449-11863 GCA_964540325.1 uncultured Methanosarcinales archaeon
CTATTAACATCATAATTGATTTCTTCTAAATATTCAACAATTGCATCTAAGTCTTTTACAATATCAATTTTCTCTGTATGAACTTTTCTACCAAAACTTTTCTGCCACCAGCTCTTTTTTGTCATTAATAGAGAGAAATCTTTTTCTCTTATAAAGGTTTCGAGAGAATATTAGTAATGGGTTCTGAGTTTTTGGTTCTGGGTTCTGAGTACTCATTACCCATTACTCACTACTCAAAACCAATGTTACCTTTGAATATTAATTCCCAGCGGTTTAACCGCATCCACAAAAAGTATCTTCATCCAGCCCAAATATGGCACTCTGAGAATGCCTTTGCCATGAAGCCTGTCCTCAGAAATCTTTTTCTCACCTAAACCACCGGAGATACTATTGCTATTATGGTCGCCCTTAGTTTGATAGAAAGTATTACTTTCTTCCTCCCAAATTTTAACAATTCTGTGAATTAAAGGTTGTGGTTTACTGCCTTGGAAAATAAGTACATCTCCAACATCTAAATTGTTCTTATTAGCGCGCCAAAGAATGATTACATCGCCTTTACGGAAACCATCACGAAAGGGAAACTTCATGAATTCTGCTTTAGTAATCCCATTTTCTTCATACCAATTACCGCAAACTTTCCAATAACTGTCAAACGATTCTGGGAACTCTGCAAAATTCTGTCCACAAATTAATTCTCCATGAGTACCATGTTCCATTGATTCAGAGATAACAGCTACAATTGGATAACCAGTTCCTAAGATAACACCCAGTAAAGGATAAACCAGAAAGCGGATGACTAAGAAAGCTACAATTATGTTAGCCAGCCAGCTCCAGATACTTTCATCATTCCAAAAAAAGTTCCAGGTTTTCTTTAAATGTTCTTTCATTAGAGATTATTAATATTTCTTTCTTTAAAAATGTAGCGAAAATTTAAATAGAGTAAATGATTAATTAGTTTTAATGTTAACCCAACTAATCAAAGATATCAAACAGAAAAAAGAATTATCTGCATTAGATGATAAGTTCGTAAAAGAAGAGTTGAACAGATTTTTTAAACGAGAACCAAAAATATTCCAGAAACTAAAAGAAGATCTCAATCCTAAATCTAAAGAATACAAAAAGGTAGTAAAAGAAGTAAGAGCAAAGTTAAGAAGAAGTTATGGGTTGTTTCGAGTAGAAAAAGAAACTAGAAACTTGAAAGAACTAATAAAAACAAAAGATTATCAAAAAATATTGGAAACACATTCCTCTACCAAAGAAAGGTTGCCTTTTTACGATCAGTTGTATAAGAAAATATTTAAGATTACGGGAGAACCGAAAACTATTCTGGATTTAGGAGCAGGAATTAATCCTTTATCGTTTTCATATATGAATCTAAGAAAAGTAAATTATTATGCTTACGATTTAAGTAAGGAAGAAGTGAAGATATTAAATCAATTCTTTAAGGATAAAAAGGTTAATGGGAAAGCTGGGATTCTAGATTTACTAAATATAAATAAAGTTAAGAAATTACCAAAAGCAGAAGTTGCCTTCTTATTCAAAATGACAGACGTCTTAGATAAAGGTAAAGGCCATAAGAAAAGTGAAGAAGTTATCAAAGCTATTCCAGCAAAATTTATTGTAGTTAGTTTTCCAACTTTAACGATGTCTGGTAAGAAAATGAATCACCCGAGAAGAAAATGGATAGAATTAATGTGTAAGAGATTAGGATATAAATTTAAAGTTCTAGAGTTCAGTAATGAGATGTTTTACGTTATGACTACTGATTAATGGCAACGCCCAAAAAGTTTATAAAGAATTTCTTGATTTAAGACTATATGCTTAGTAAAAAGATAACTAGAAGAAAGTTTATGCAAAGTTTAGGTATGCTTGCAGCTGCAGCTATGTTGCCAAGCTGCGATTATGGCGATTCCCAGTTAGGAAAATATTATCGGGATGCTGTTAAAATGAGAACTGAAGATACGGCTTTTACTCCTGAAATGTATTTTCCTTTGCTTAAACATTTTGAGAATAAAAAAAATAATCCGGAAACTACAATTGATAACATCAAAGATTTGCTTCCTTTCTTCAATGCAATCTATTTCGAAGTTACTGGCAAAAAAATTCATAAAAAATTATCTCACGCTTTTTATCCTCAAAGTGAAACCATGAACGCTTGTGATTATGATTCTGGATGTGAAGGACATTATGATGAATATTATAAAACTGTTTTTCAAGAGAAAAGACCCGTTGATATTGACTTTCTAGGAAATGCATATCATGAGTTAGGACATGCACATGATCATTTAATGTGGGGCAAAAAAATAAGTGAGTTCACTCCTGAATTTATGGTGCTTGTCGGGATGGCTTTAGCGGAGAAATATCGACCGCCGCAAGCAATAAAAAGTAATCTAACTTTAAAAGAATCTAAACAGGATTTTGGTGAGTTTACAGAAAAAGAATTTGCTCCATTAATACATAAAGGAAGATATCATTTTGTAATGGAAGCATGGAATGGTTACAGGGGATTAAATCAACTTTCTGAAGAACATGCTGCTCTTTATGAAAACTACAAAGAGGTATTGCTGGCTGATATGAACCGAGTGATCCAAGTTGGAGAAGCAGGAAGTTTTGAGGAAGCAATGAAATGGATGAGTGTTCTCAAACCTTCTGAATTATACGAGATTGCTGCTGCAGAAAGAGAACCAAAAGAATTTTATGAACTGGTTGACAAAACAATTGATGTTGTTGAACAAACTGTTTTATCTGGACCACATGGAGATAAGATAGTGCCTGTTGTTTCAGATAACGAAGAAGTTTTAGAAGAAATTTTGTATGTAACTGAAATGGTAAAACATCTAAGAAAGATGAACCAAGGTTACAGAATAAAAGCTGAAAGCTAGATTACTTTTCTGTTAATATATAACTTAAATCCAGAAACTTTTTAAATTATTTAAATATGTTAAAAAGATGAGTATTGAAAATGGATCTCATATTGCTTTCTCTTATGAATGGGGGACTGAGTCTGGAGCGGTAGCTTATGGAGTTGAATTATATCGCTTTTTTGATAGGAAACTAACACAAAGTAAACAGCTTACAACCAATGGTAGAGACACAATCAACCCCATATGGCAATTGGCAAATTTCTTAAGAAGGAACGGAATCGGTGAGGTTTACATTCCCCTGAAAAACTTTCAAGAGATATTTGGAATAAAACAAAACGAAAATGGAGATGACAATTACAAAAAAAGGGGAAGATTAAATCAAGTATCAATTGATTATCTGATTAAAGAAAAAATTGACGTTAAAGAGTTAAAACCAAAAAACTAATCTTCTTTCTTCTTAACTTCCTTCCTCAACCATTCTTTAAAATCAAACAGGATCCGAGAAGAATCTAATTTCCCATATTTATCTTTAACCTGGTCAGAGATTAATTTAAACATATCGTTAGCACCAACCACAAATTCTGCTTCCAAAATCTTATCATCATTTACTTCTTCGGCAATGTCAACAATCGCTTGTTTATAGTCTGCTCTTAACTGAATATTGTTCCAGACAGCGTCCCAATCGCCAGCAAACTCTTTTATTTTACCAGCCATCCGTTTTAGAATTTCCGAATTGCCGTTAATCAAATCATCAGTGATTTCTAATTGGTCTGTTTTCGGATTGTAAATCATCAAGTCAACAAAAGCATGTTCTTTTAACGGATCTTCATCCCACTGTTTTCTAACTTCAGTAATTCTTAACACACGTTTATATTTTTTCAATCCAGAGATAACGGGATTTGTAGTAACAATAATATCAATCGCTTTAAAACTTGTTTTAGGAACACCAATATCATTAACAACTCTGTCATAAACACCGTAAGGGCTGTCGGCGTGAATAGTTCCTGCTACAACATTTGCTGCTGCACCAACACGCATTGCTTCAAACAATGCGATAGCTTCGTGAGATCTAACCTCACCAACATAAATTGCTGAATCGCCAAGACGTAAAGTTGAACGGATTCCAATACTGGGATCAACTTCAGAACCTTCTTTAGAAGATAAGGCGCCAGCAACTTTCATATTCTCTATATTATAGCCTAGAGCTCGCATTGCTTCTTGCGGAAGTTCAAAAGTATCTTCAATAGTAATTATTCTTGATCTTCTTGACATTTCTACTAAAAAACTGCCTAACAGACTGCTTTTACCAGAAGATCTTGTTCCTGCAACAAGTATCGTTGCATTATTGTCAATAATAAAACTTAACAATCCTGCAGCTGTAGCGTCCATATACTTAATCTTTGGTTGCATGTATAAAGGAAATGTCCAAGGATAATCACGGTGTCTTCTGAACGAAAAAGCTAACCCTAAAGGACTTAAAGGAGCAGTAATTGCAGAAACTCTTGATGTGAAGCCTTCAACTTTTAGTTCTGTATCTAAAATTGGATTTGCTTCATCTAAAGGTCTGCCGGAAATTAATCTTAACTTGGTTGCCCAAGAGTCAACTTCTTGTCTGGTTGGATATACATTTGTATAACAATCACCATAATCTTGATGAACAATAAAAATTGGCAGTTCGCCGTTCGGGGCATTAATGTTAACATCTTGAACTTTTGGATCTGACAATAGTAATTCAATCAATCCAAAACCAACTGTATAACGTAGCAAAGCTTGAGCCAATTGATTAACTTTATCGTCAGACAATTTCATCTTCTTATGTACAATTAAATCGTTAAGCAAATCTTTACCAATATTAAAGAAAACTTCTCTCATTCGCTGCGGATCAACAAATTCTTCTCTGCTAGGTTTATGTTCAGCCATGATTCTCTTAGCATCATCCAACAATTCATAAACTTCTTCTGTAAAACGAAATTCGGGAGGAGTTAAATGAAACATAGTTTTAATATTATCATCAAAAGAAAAAATGTTCACATCACTCTTATCTTCCCCTTCACCAAACTGATAACTTTCTTCTAAATTCCCTTCTGGAAATTCTAAAATTAGTTTTGTATACATAAAATCTGGTCTTGTTGTTGGATGAAAAATGTTACCATAAATATTTCTAGAACCTAACTTATATTCATCTTTAGTATGGGGCATTAATTGCTGAATTATTTTCAGTTTTTCGATTTCCTGAATTGTTGCCAATAAGATTTGGATGAATTTCTGTTGCGATTGTGAATGTCTTTCGTCAATTAAATTGCTGAGTTTATTTTTTTCTCTAACTTCTAAACGTTTTAAAGAGATGTATGCAGCAAGAGGATCTTCTTTTAACAGTTTTGAGATTAAACGTTGGAATTCTGCATAACTTCCCCTAATGTAACGTTCATGTTGCGGATCAAGAACAATATTTGAGTAAGCAAGCCGTTCATCTTTGTTTAATCTCTTGTAAAGTAAAGCTAATTCTATTAGTAAGTTAGTTTGTGAATAATCATATTCATATTCCCTTAATTGGGTTAAATTGATGATTGTTACACCGGTAACTGCTAATAAAGCATCAACAACTTTAGCCATACATAACTCACTATACTCAATCGACGGTGGGAATGTACATCTTTCTAAAGGAATCTTAAGAATCTTATTTTCTCCTTCATGGATAGTTTCGTACTCAAAACACTTTTTTTCTGTTAACACCATCTTTTTTTAATTGTATTTTTCTATTTTTTTTGATAATTTTCTATAAACGAATCACAAGTTTCAGTTGTTCTAGGAACATAAAAGTCGCTGAGATTTTTTTCACCATATTTTTTTGCCATCTGCTGACAATAAGAATGGTTTTCTATTTTAAGCTCATCCACGGAAGGATGATCAATGTGGCCAGCAACAACTATTCCTACCCCCGCTCCACTAACAGCTACAAATTTGGCTAACGGTTCTTCTTTCAATTTTTTAAAGAGTTCCTTAGTTTTTTTAACAAGATCGGTTCCCATTTTTAAACACTCCCTTTTTATCTTTTTTAAGGTTAAATAAGTAAAGGAATTTAAATGTTATGTTATATTTATGTAATATGTAAGACATTTATGTAACATATTTAAATGATTTGTTGCTGAGAGAATAAAAGAAAAATGTTATGCCCCATTTACTGTTACTTCTTCTTGAACTGGTTTTGGAGAAAACTTAAAAATTATATTTTCTAACAAACTAGCTTTTCTAAACTCAGTCCGCTTTACTTTATCCTCAAAAAAACCTGTCATTTTTCCATTAGATAAAAGAACATTAACTTGTCTGTAAGGGGTACCGCAGGCATAATTTCCTTCTTTTATATCAGTTACTGTTCCATAAAAAGTCATCTCCCTAAATAAGTTAGAGTCTTTATAACCATCTACGGCATAATGCCTACAGAAGTTAAGCTGGTCGAAACTTAAATCAGAATGGTTAACCAAGTTATGGTAATAAGCTTCAATTATATCTGTTCGATGAACAATTTTGTCCCCTACTTTATACTTGGCCATTTTATTCCCTTTTAGCTTCAACTAATTCACTTAATTTATCTAACCGACAATTTACTGCAGGTACAAACTTAAAATCGTAAACACTTCTGTTATCATCCCCCATGAAAAAGTAACTATTATCCCCAATCTGATGAAGATTCTGGTTCCCTTTTAATTTTGTATCTTTTAAATCAAGTAAACACTTTCCAGTTTCTAAATCATAGAAACGACTGCCATGTTCTATTCTAGCAAAATCTTTTCCTGCAGAGGTATAAATTTTTGGTCTAAGATAGTTAGAGAAAATTTGAACATCCTTTGCGGTGTCAAGTTCTACTACCCTAAAAGGTTCATTTTTACCACGACAAAAAATTACCTTTTTCCCATTATAATTCAAGATTGCTGGGCTTGCACTCAAATGCGTGGTATAAACTTTATAACCAATTATACCCTCTTTTAATCCATAAAAAGCTTTTTTATTCCATCCTAAAAGTAAATCATCTGCACCTTCAACAGGCATAACTCTTTCCGAGAATTTCATAATTTTTTTTCCAGTTTTAATATCATACACGTTTCCTGTAAAGCCAAAAGCATGATGAACACCATTAAAGAAATGCGTTTCACTACTAACTCTTTCAGGAAGTTCAAACACTTTTTTGCCAGTTTCTAAATCTAAGAAATTCTTTTTAGAGTGATGTGAATGTCCTTCTTGCACTATATGTCTGTCATCAACCTTATTAATTGTTCGTGCAACTTCAACCGGAAGATTAAATTCTGCTTCGCCGGTTAGAACATTAAAGAAAGTTCTATTATCTAAGCTTAAAGCTAAATAGTGTCCGTCAACATCAAACATCATATCACAAACTTCTTGCGGTAATTGATGCGAAAAAGATATTTCTACATCTGGAACTAAATGTTCTTCTAATAATGCTTCTAATTCATTTGTCATTTTACTTAACCCCCAAACATTCTTTTAATCTTTCCTTTCTGTCATTTTGATATTCATTAAAACTTTGTTCAACAGTTGTATAAAGATCAGTAACCATTTTTCCTTTGAAACCAACCACTTCTACTCCCTGAGCATTAACAAAAACATGGTATTTAGTACTTCTATTAGTATCAGAACTACAAAGAGTTGTTGAGACTAGTTTTTCATTTACTCTTTCTAAAATTACTTGAAAAGAATCTAGCGAAGAAGTATATCTAACAAACTTTCTGGTAAGTTTATTTACTCTTCCATATAACGGAGCCCAAGTAGAATCTTTTTCAGATTCAGATTTATGCCATTCATTAACTGGTATGTCTTTACACTTATCAACCAATGCTTCTAAAATCATTTCCTGTTCTTGATTCATTTTATATTCCTCCTAAAGTTAATTTACCTTTTCCATTAATAAACTTTTATATCTTCAATTACACAATACTACTCCCCAATACTCACATAAGTTTATTATATTCATTTCTTTATTTAAGCAATTATGGAGTTAGGAACTAAGAAACCGGTAGAAAATAAAGAACAGCAACCAGTTCAAGGAGGGTTTGATCAAGCTAAATTATACCTCTGGGTTAAAGCTTTAGAAGGTAAAGTTAACAATCTTTTAAGAGAAGTTGATATGATGAAGAACGATTTTATTAAAAAAACTAACGATTTAAAGAAAGATATGAAAAATATTAATACAGATTTGTTAGAGTTTAAACATGAACATTCAAAATCTATTGAAAAAGTTGATTTAATTATCAAAGAACTTAAACAAACAGCAGGTATTGAAGAAGTCCAAACATTAAAGAAATATATAGAATTTTGGAACCCAGTCAACTTTGTAACTCAAAGAGACGTAGAAAGAATAGTTGAAGAAAAATTAAAAGGTCCGAAAAAAGTTAAGTTAGTTCCAAAAGATGAAAAACATAGCCCGTTCAATTGAAAATAGTTATGAGTACTGAGTCATGGGTTTTGGGTGCTCATAACTCATAACTCACAACCCATAACCAACAAAAAAAGGTGATGAAAAAATGGATCCAGTTCAACAGATATTACAATTAAGGCAACAAGGTCTTACCGATGAATTGATTGAAGAAGAGTTAAAGAAAAATGGGATGAACCCACAACAGGTTAGTGCAGCAATGGAAAATGCAAATACTCCCGCTATGCCTGGCGGTGGTATGCCCGAAATGCCTGCGGAACCAGCTATGTCTGCACCAAAACCAATGCCTTCCGGGCCTCCCGGTGCGATGCCAAAACCAAGTGGAGGAGATGGTAACATCTATGAACGAATTGAAGCAATTACAGAAGGGATGATTGATGAGAAATGGGACGACCTAATCGGTGAAGTTAAGAAAATTGTGGAATGGAAAGAGTTAATTGAAGATAAACAAACAAAAATGAATAACGATTTAGAAAAACTTAAAGAAGATTTTAAGATTTTACATCAGGGCGTTCTAGGAAAATTGGAAGATTATGACAGCAGAATGAGTGATGTAGGTACAGAACTTAAAGCTGTTGGTAAAGTCTTTAAAGATGTCATCCCTGAGTTTGTTGAGAATGTTAAAGAATTGAAGAGTATTACTAAAGGTGTTAAGAAAGGGTAAAATGCTTTATTTTTTATTTAGAATTAGTTCTACTTTAGGAGGATAATTTTTTTTAATTTCTTCCCAATATGCTATTGATTGTCCAATATTAATTGGTGCTAACCACCTAATTAACCCCCTCCCTTTTGTGTCTATAATTTTAATATTTTTGTTACAAATCACTATAATTACTGCTGAAAGTTTTTTTTTCAGTTTTTTTAGTGAATATTTCTCGAGCAAACTTTCAACTAAATCTTCCGGCGATTTCTTTTCTTTAAGTAAATTCCTTACTTTTTTCTCAAATCTCATAAAAGTAATTAATATTACAATATTTAAAAATGTTTCTGTTTTACAAAATTAGAAAAAAATCCTTATCCGCCGCTCAAGAAAGCCACTGCAAAGATTGCGATAGCGAACATAATAATCAAACCAAGAACTTTTGGATGGAATAAAGTTGC
>CAZIMI010000024.1:0-11649 GCA_964540325.1 uncultured Methanosarcinales archaeon
CGCACTTCCGTACAGTGTAAAGGTTTCGCGCCTGCTGCACCCCGTAGGGCTAGGGTCAGTGTCTAAGTACCCTTCTCCGGGCTCCCTCTCTCAAGGCCCGTACTGATCAAAGGTTTGGTGGTCCTTTACACCACCAACAGCCTAATCAGCCGCCAACTCATCCTTAGGCATTGCTTTTAAGTAAAAAAACATTCCAGTGATAATTACCTATCCAGTTTTAGCCACAGTTTCCCGTGGTTATCCCAGACCTAAGGGCAGATTATTGACGTGTTACTGAGCATTCAGCCTGTGTTCCGAAGAACCCTCTGACTTGCATGGCTTAGTCGAACTCCCATAGCAGCAATCTCCCGCAGGATCAACGGGAATTAGAATTGTTTTATACATAAAATAAAACAAAGATTTTATTTTAGTACTAAAAAATGATAGTTTTCATTTTTTATGTATCCTTTATGTTCTCAATGATAGATAATCATTATTTTATTGTTCCGATCGCAATTTTTAACTTATTTAGGAATTTTATCATATAATCGTCCAAAAATTTTTTGGATCACCTTTTTCGTACTCAAGATTAATTGAATACACATGTGTTTTACTCTTAGAATTCAGGGTGTTTATAAAGATTTTGGTTGTTAATTGTCTAAAAGAAATTGACCCCAACATTTAAATATTATCAAAAATTCATTATTTGTGATGTTAACAGAAAAAGAAACCATGTGTTTGCAAGAAGAATTAGCTACTGCTAAGAATCCTTTATTCTTTTACGATGACGATCCTGATGGACTTTGTTCATTTTTACTTCTTTACCGAATTCATCGGGAGGGAAGAGGGATAATTGTTAAGACTGCCCCAAAATTAGATACTAAATTATCACATAAAGTCACCGAGAATAATCCGGACAAGATATTTGTTTTAGACATTCCAATCTTAGACCAAGAATTTATTGATAAGGCAAAAAAGCCAATTTTTTATCTTGACCATCACGGACCGCAACAGTTAGACAAAATCCATTATTATAATCCCCGGATAAAAGATCCAGAAGCTTACATTCCAGTAACACGGATGGCTTACCAAATTAGCGGTAACAAAGACGATTTATGGATTGCTACTGTTGGTTGTTTAGCGGATTGGCACATGCCTGACTTTATTAAAGAATTTATTGAGAAGTATCCACATTTGTTGTCAAAGAAAAAAAATCTTAATGACGCAGTCTTTAAACAACCGGTTGGTAAATTGATAAGAATCTTTTCATTTTTATTAAAAGGTCAAATTTCTGATGTCAGAAAATGTGTGAAAATATTGACTCGGATTAAAACACCGGAAGAAATTCTTAACCAAGAAACTCCGCAAGGAAAATTTTTGTATAAACGATTTGCAAGTATTAATGAGAAATATGTTGAACTATTAAAGATGGCTAAGAAAAAAGCTTCTCGAAGTAAAGTTTTATTGTTTTTTTATTCAGAGAATAAAATGTCATTTACAACAGACCTCGCCAATGAATTAACTAATCTCTATCCAAAAAAAGTTGTCATTATTGCCAGAAAAAAATCTGGAGAAATGAAATGTAGTCTTCGAGCGAAGTTTGCGATAAGGGACGCTTTGGAAAAAGCTTTAGTTGATGTTGAAGGCTATGGCGGCGGGCATGAGAATGCCTGTGGTGCAGTAATTAAGGAGGAATCTTGGGAATTATTTTTAGAGAATTTTAAGAAGGAAATAAAATGAACTTATTAAACCAACTCTTGGTATTATTTTTTTCACTTACTGGAATACTTTTTGGTTTGGTCCTAGGATTGATAGCTTCTGAAGAACTTAAAGTGGGGAAGAAGTATTTTATTCTTTTTAAGAGAATCATTTTTGTTTTTATTTTCTTTTTAGTAAATTATTATTTGTATTTAGCTAAAAATTATTATGTACTAATTCCATTTACAATTTTAGCCATAGTTTTATTTGTTATCGAACTAGTACAAAAGAAACCGCTTTATGTACTATTAAACTATGTTGTTTTTATCACCCCGTATTTTTTTGTTGTTGAACAAAAATTTCAATTATTATTAGCAGTATTAATCTTTCTCTATGGTTTACCTACGGGAACTTTGTTAAAAAAAATTATTAAAAATGTCTGAGAAAGATTTAGAAGAAACAATTAAAGAGAAAGTATCACCAATGTTAGATGAGACCATGGAAAAACATTGGGGGATTACTATTCCGCAACTTGGTGAAGAACTAACTGATAAACTAAAAAATCCGCAATTGAATATTTATGTTCCCAGTAATTTAAGTTTCTCTGCTGCTAAGAAAGTTTTCAAAGCTGAATTTCTTAAACGGGAGTTGCGATTGCAGAAAGGTAATATTTCCCAATTAGCTAAAGTTTTAGGCATTGATAGAAGAAGCGTACATCGTGTAATTAAAAAGTTAGGAATAAATATAGGTTTAGTTAGAGAAAAAATAAAATCTGAAGAAAATTATCAAGAAGATTTTGTTGATCAAGCTTTGCGTTCTACACTTGACCAGTATAAAGAAGTCATTCAACCGCAAAAGATGGAAAAGATGTATCAGGAAGTTGAAACTTTGTCTAGAAACATTGCTAAAGTAATCCCTCACCAAGATGTAACTTGGAAAGAAGCTGAACGAGAATTTGAAAAACAGTTTTTGGGCCATGCTTTGAAAGAAGGTAAAGGTAAAGTAAATAAAACTGCTGACAGGCTTAAGATCCGGGTAGAAACTTTGCACAGGAAGATTAAGAAGTTAGGGATTGAAGTTTGAAATTATGTGGTGGGAAAGATTTCTTAAGAAAAGACTTATAAAATAGTGTTCTTTTTTAAACTTAATAGAGTTGATTCTGATGTTTTTAGATTAATAGAAATAATAAAAATGGACGAACTAAAAAGTTTATCAAAATTGTTAAATCAATATGATTGGAGGAAATCATAAAATGACAGACCATTATTCCTTTTCATTAAAAAATGCTAGAGAAATGAAATGGGCTGAAGATTTTGCTTCAAAAATTGATGCTCTTCGATCCATTGATTATAATAATTTAGCTACGAGAATGAATTCGCTGAAAAAAAGGGAAGATCAAACCCATTATACCCCCGGACTTTGTCGAGCTCTTGCTTGGTCACAATTATGCTCAGCTAATCCATCAAGGTTTTCTTTAGATGAAATACCTCAAGTTACATATGAATTATTAGAAAGGATAGTTATAGCTTACGATTCAGAATGGCGAGAAAAACAAGTTTCTAATGCCGAAGAATCTCTTGCCAAACAAATAGAGTTACCAAATCAAAGAAGATGTTCATTATTTAAAGATGCACAACTTAAAAAAGATTGCCCACCACCAGAACCAAAAAACCAGATTTAAGATTCTAGTTGGGGTTTGGGAAATTTCTGTATCTAATGCTTTTAAAAAACTTACTAATATAAACTCCATCACCAAAAACTTTAATAAGCATTACAAAATCCATTATTATTATCAAAGAGGGGTAGAGGAAAAAAAGATGGGATTTTTCAAAGATTTATTAAGTAAACTTAAATTTAATCCGTTTGCTAGGAAAAGTCATGTTAAACTAGGATTGTATGGCCCACCTAATGGCGGGAAGTCAACACTTGCTAACCGAATCTGTCAGGATTGGTTAGGTGAAGAGATGAGTTCTGTTTCACATATAGCACACGAAACTAGAGAAATTAAAATTAAAGAGCAGGTTAATATTAAGAATAAGAAAGGTAAAGAGCTAACTTTTTCTTTAGTAGACACACCTGGGATTGCTACTAAGATTGATTATGAAGATTTCTTAAAAAGGGGAATGAAAAAAAAGGAAGCTAAATCTCGGGCAAAAGAAGCAACTAAAGGCGTTATTGATTCAATCAAATGGTTGGACGATATGGAATGTGTTGTTGTAGTTTTAGATGCAACTAAGGATCCATACTCACAAGTCAATATTACAATCATCGGTAATTTACAAGCCAGAGATATTCCAGTATTGATAGCAGCAAATAAGATGGATTTAAAGAAAGCAAATCTAGATGTGATTAAAGCAGCATTTCCACAATATGAAATCGTGGGCGTTTCAGCAAAGTATGGTAAGAATGTTGAAGACTTTTATGAAATGCTGTTTAAAGTAGCAAAGTAATATAGATAATAAAAGATAACCTTTAAAAACAATAAAGATTTACTATACGTAAAAGAGGCAAAAAAAGATGGTTACATTTCAATTTATTCCGTTTCAAGAAATAGAGAACTTAGGTCCTGCTAAAAGGGTCAATAAACTTCTTAATATTGTTAAAGAAAATAAAATTGTTTTAATGGAAGGACGTCTTAAGAAACAGGAAGAAGCTGATTTGATTGAGATAACTATGGAAGAAATTTCTCCTAAGTTTAAAGGCATTGAATTAAGTGTAGTTTATCCGGATAAAAACAAACAAGACTTTGGACAAAAAGTTCGGGGAACATTTGCAAATTTACTTCTTGGAGACAGGCAAGGGATGACAATTATTGGTCCTGCATCTGTTGTTAAAAGAATTGAACAGAATCCTGACAAGATTGAACTGTTTACTAAGGAAAGTTCTAGTGGAAAGAGATACAGAAAAAAGAAGTAGTTATCTCTAATCTGGATTATTAGTACGAAAATATTAAATACTCTCTTTGTTTTTAAGTTAATATGCCACACCAATGCGTTAGATGTAATATTATGTACCAAGATGGTGCACAGGAAATTCTTAAAGGTTGCAGTTGTGGTGCCAGACTGTTTTTTTACATTAAAAAGAAAGATATTGAACGTGGCAAAGAGTTAGTGACCAATTTAAGTACCGAAGATAAAGTTCAGATTGAGAAAGATGTTACAGAAATTCTCCACATTAAAACCGAACCGGGGGATAAGCCCGTAGTTTTAGATTTGGAAACTATTCGAATCATGGGCCCAGGAAAGTATGAACTTGATTTAGTACATATGTTTAAGAGTGACCCGCTTGTTGTTAAGTTAGATGAAGGTAAATATGTGATTGATTTGCCGCAAGCGTTTAAGAAGAAGGATAATAATTAATTCTAAAGCTTACTCTTTTGTGCTTTATCTGAAATAATAGCACTATGGCCAGTAGAATCTTCGATAATAATCTTTAATTTCTCTCTTCCGACTAAGACTTTGTTAAGTTTTTTTGTTAAGTTTTTAGCTTTCTTTTTTACTGCTTTATCTTCTTCTCCTTCAACAGAAGATTCAATGATTTTTTTTACTCTTTCTAATAGACCTTCAACATTAGTAATATAACCATTAGAAGTCGGACCAGGTTCCATTGTGATCACGTGTGGAATCTTAACTAAAGCGTCTCCAGATTTAACAATCTTTACATTTAAGTCATCATCTGAGGAAACTTCGAATGTATACTTACAAGGTTCTTTCTTTTCTGCTGGTTCTAAGTCAGACTTTCTGTATCCACAATCCCCACAATCCATGGAAAGAACGAACACTCTCCCGAAATGAGGTATCTCTACTTCTTCTTCTCGAAGAATAGCTTTATTCTTCCCGCAAATCGGACAATGCTGGTCTTTAATCTCTGCCATACTAATTGGAAAGAGAGATAGCTTTTTAAAGATTTCTATGGTAGATAGAAATCTCAAAAAATCTTTATTTTTGCTTAGATTTCTATGGTAAGATGATTTATCTCCCACACTACCCAAATTCTTTTAAATATTTGAATCATAAACCAGTAGATGCCTAAAATCAAAGTCCTCTCTGAAGACTTAATCAACAAGATCGCAGCTGGTGAAGTAATCGAGAGACCAGCTTCTGTAGTCAAAGAATTAGTAGAAAACTCTCTAGATGCGGGGGCTACAAGAATTAATATTGATATAAAAGATTCAGGAAAGAAACTCATCAAGATATCCGACAATGGATATGGGATGAGTTCTGAAGATGCAAGAAATTCTATCTTAAGACATGCAACCAGTAAAATCAATAATGTTGATGACTTGTTTGCAATTCGAACTTTGGGTTTTCGAGGAGAAGCTTTAGCTAGTATAGCCGCAGTTTCAAAGTTATCAATTATTACCAGACAAGAAAATGATTTAGAAGGCTACCATCTAACTGTTGAAGGTGGTAGAGTAACAAATGCTGGAATTACTGGCGCGGAAAGGGGAACATCAATTCAAGTGGAAGATTTGTTTTTCAACACTCCGGCCAGAAAAAAGTTTATGAAAACAGACAGTGTAGAGTTAAGACATATTGTAGAAGTTGTTTTAAGATACGCTTTAATCAACGAAGATGTTGGGTTTAAATTAAAACACGAGAAACACGAACTTTTAAACTCGCCGAAAACAGAGGATCTAAGAAATAACCTTGCTTCGATTCTAGGAATAAACTTAGCAAAAGATTTGTTGTTAGTAGACTATAAAGACGATTTAGTTAAGATTAACGGTTTTATTGCTAAACCCTACGCAGCAAGAAACGATAAGAATCAGCAGCACATTTTTGTTAACCAAAGATGGATCAGAAATGAAGATATTAGCAAAGCGATCTATGATGGTTATCATTCTTTATTGTTTGTTGGCAAACATCCAGTTTTTGTTTTAAATTTAGAAATTAATCCATTAAAAATAGACGTTAATGTCCATCCTGCAAAAACTCAAGTAAAGATTGAACAGAAAAAAGAGATTTATAATTCTGTATTAAAAGCAGTTAAGGAAACTTTAGAGAAACACAATCTAATTCCGGTAATGGACGTTAATGTTGAAGAACAATTGACTTTCGGCATCGCTAAGAAAAAAGTTGAAGAAAAAAATGTCAAGTATAAGTTTGAATCCAGTAAACAGGAAGTATTAGACGTTAAGAAGATAGACCATTCTACAAGTATTGACAATTTTGAAGAAGAATCATACGCCACTCCTGAAGAGGAAGTTTTAATTTCTGAACAGAAAGAACCAAGAAATATAAAATTACCACCAATGAAAATTCTCGGGCAAGTACATAAAACTTTCTTTGTAGCAGAAACAGAAGGAGGTTTGTTATTAATAGATCAGCATGTTGTTCAAGAAAGAGTTCTCTATGAGAAATTTATGGAACAATTGATGAACAAGAAAGTTGCTGTCCAAAAACTGTTGCGCGGAGGTATAATCGAAGTTTATCCCCCTGAAAAAATACTGATTGAGAGTAATCTTAAAAAATTAAAAGAGTTTGGTTTTTCTTTGGAAGAGTTTGGCAACAATACATTCATCCTTAAAACCGTGCCTAGCATCTTCGGTAGATTACAGCCGCAGGAACTACTTTATTCTGTTTTAGATAAACTTCAAGAAGATAAAAACAAACTGGAAGAAATTCAAGAAGAAATAATTACCCGTATGGCCTGTCGCGCATCTGTAAAAGCTGGCGATACGATGACAATTCCCGAGATACAGAAGTTACTAGAAGAATTATCCAATTGTAAATTGCCTTATACATGTCCGCATGGAAGAAGTGTGTTAATAAAAGTTCCTGTTCACGAACTGGAAAAGAAGTTTAGAAGAAAATGAAATGTTTACAATGCGGGGTTTGTTGTCAGTTATTTGTCATTAACCTTAACGAAGAGGAATATAAATCTGGTAGGTATAAAACTGTTTTTGCAGAGTTTGGTTTTGTTGAAGATTTTGAAGAAGCGGAATTAATTGGTGCAAATCTATTGGCACAGAAAGAACCGGAGATCACTTGTATTTATCTTCAAGATGGAAAATGTTCAATCCATGACAATCGACCACAAGCATGTCGTGACTTTTTTTGTGATTCCAAAGAAGACTGGTGTCAAGGAATGATTGAGAAGATAAAGAGGTTTAAGGAAGAGAGTTAAAGTCTTCTTTCAATCTCTTTTAGCCAACCTTCTGGAGCTTCATACCTGCCAGTCTGGATTCCAGTTAAGAGATCGTACATTTTTCTGGATACTGGTCCGATTTCGCCCTCGTTGACTTTTCTTAGCCCTAACCCTTCGAAAACGTACTCGCCGATCGGACTAACAACTGCAGCTGTGCCTAGACCGCCAGCTTCAGTAACTTTTTTGGTGATAACTTTCATAATGAAATCTTCAAGACGAACTTTTCTTTGTTGTACTGGATGACCTAAACGCTCCTCTAACTCTAAAAACGATTTTGTGGTGATTGATTCCAAAATCGTGTCAGTAAATTCTGGAATAATTATTTCTTCTCCGTTCTCAACATGGTAATGGTTCATCGCTCCGGTTTCTTCGATACACTCATTATCAACATCCGTGTAAAGAACTTGACTTGCACCAAACTCTTTAGCTAATTCTCCTGCTTTTAATGAAGAAGCATAATTTCCGCCAGCTTTGGCTTTCCCTGTACCACCAGGTGATGCCCTTTTAAACCTGCTGGTGACAAAAAGCTTAATTGTTTTATTAAAACCGCCTGGATAGTAAGGACCAGAAGGAGAAAGAAAGGCGCAGAAAGTATATTCTTTGCTTGGTCTTACTCCCAAGAAATCTTCTGTAGCAAAAATGAAAGGCCTTACATAAAAGCAGGCACCTTCTTGTTCTGGGTAGCATAATCTATCCAGATCTGCTAAAGCCTCAATCGCTTGCAGTTGGTCATTAACAGGAATTGTGGGCATACAAAGCATTTCTGCTGATTGGTTTAAACGCTTAGCATTTTCTTCTAAACGGAAACCATAAAGTTCTCCATCTTTATGTTTGAAAATTTTCGCTCCTTCAAAAACTTCCTGAGCGTAGTGTAAAACTGCAGTGCCAGGCATTAAAGTTATTGCTCCGTAGGGCCTGATTCTTGGCGAGTGCCATTCCTGATCTGAATAATCCATCAAAAACATGTGATCAGAACGTTTCTCTGCAAATGATAGAACTTTATCTGGCAGATAGAGAGTAGTTCTCCGTTCAGAAGCAGGTAAAAGATTAAGTTTGATATCTAACATTTTAATCCTTGGTAAGAAAGCAATTATTTAAAGATTATCAATTAGTGTTCAATAGTTTAGAGAATACAATAGTAAACGACAGATTTAAGTAACAGAAACTATTTCTAAGGCAAGTAAAGAGGTAGATGAAAGATGGACATTTTAATTAATATTGGCGTAGTAATCCTAACCAGTTTGATTATTTGGTATACTGGAGATAAGTTTGCTGAAGCTTCTTCAAAGATCGGAGATTATTTCCATATTTCAAGAGCGGTTAAAGGCGCCACTTTAGATGCAATCTCTAGTTCATTACCAGAATTACTTGTTGCTTTGTTCGCAGTAATCAGTTTTCATAAATTTGAAGTTGGAGTGGGAACAATTGCGGGTTCAGCTTTGTTTAATTTATTAATCATCCCAGGATTATGTGTTTTAATTGCAAAAAAGAGATTTACAGTAAGTAAAGAGGTTGTTAGCAGAGACGGAGTCTTTTATACGATTGCAGTTGTAGCTTTATTAGTAGTGTTATTCTACTTTAAGAATTGGACAATATTTGTTCCTCTAGTATTAATCATCATCTACTTTTGGTATTTACATTACGTTATTAAACACACAAAGAAACATCGGAAAACTAAAACCCAGAAAAAAGCAAGCAAAGAAATTTCTTTGGGTAAAGAGCTGGGCATAGGCGCAATAATGGTAATATTGATAGGGATTGCCACTTATTTCTTAACAGAACACGCAATCTTATTCGCAGAAGCGGTAGGAATCTCTCCGTTAATTATCGGTTTTACAATTATTGCCGCTGCAACCTCTTTACCAGACACTGTAATTTCAGTTACGAATGCTAAGAAAGGAGATGTTGATGCAGCTGTATCAAACGTTTTTGGTTCAAACATTTTTGACATTTTGATTGGGTTAAGCGTTCCAGCTTTGATTGCTATTCTTGTTTTCAAAGCCCCTGTAGAAATTGTTTTTGCAAACCTAGAAATCATTTTTGGTTTGTTAGTGGCAACAGTAATTGTTCTCCTTTATTTAGCAGAAGAACATACTTTACACAAAAGACAAGGTATAAGAATGTTAATCTTTTATGGTTTGTTTATTGCTTATGTAGTTTATTTGTCGGTTGTTTAAAAATCTAATTAAAATACAAGCAAAGTTTTATATATCAAAACAAACATCAATATCATTATGATAACAAAAAGTGATTGTGCGTGGCACCAGTAAATTCTTTTTCTTAGATTTAAGTATATTCAAAGTTTCTCTTGGGCATTGGTATGGTAATTAGAACTATAAAATAATTAATTTACTATAAATACTTGGAGGTATAAAAAATGAAAAATCTAAAAGGAACTATAGAAAACAAAGATATTGCTATCGAGATATTAAGAAGAAATGGTGTTGCGGGATATGAAGCGGGTGTTTACGAACATTATCATGACACTGACTATCCGGGATTAACCATTTCTTCAACAATGATTGATCTCTCAGTTCGGGATAAAAGTCTTGAAAAGAGAGTGTACAATGTCTTAGTCAATGTAGGATTTAAAGACAGATCGGAAAAGTAATGGGAGGTATGAAAAATGTGTAAAATAGAAATCTCAAGAGGTCTTTACTTAACTCCCAATAGAACTTATGAGTTTTATGCAGAGAGAGTGATGTATACCGGCACTTTTATTGCTCAAGAAAGCAAAGAATTTATCTTCAAAGAAGTTGTTGCGCATTTACCCATTGCATGGGGTGCTGGAGACACCATACCTACAGAAGTAGGAGAAAGAAGGTTTAAAGGAGAAGACATTTCCGAGTTGATACAAAAAAACTAATTTTCTTTTTTTATTCATTTTCCAATAAGTTTAAGTAAACAAACATAAATCCTATAATCAAAGAGATGAAATACAAAACATTTACATTAGACCAGTTCCAGGAAGATTCGATTAACGCTATCGAGAATAATTATTCAGTAGTTGTTTCTGCGCCGACTGGATCTGGCAAGACACTTATTGCAGAATATATTATTGATAAACATAAAAGTGACGATAAACGAATAATTTATACTGCGCCAATAAAAGCATTGTCTAACCAAAAGTATAGGGATTTCTCAAAAGAATATGGAGAAGACAAAGTTGGTTTGATGACTGGCGATATTGTCATTAATCCGCATGCTAAGATCCTGATCATGACTACAGAAGTTTATCGTAACATGGCGGTAAGTCAAGATGAAGAATTAAATAATGTTGCTTATGTGATTTTTGATGAGATCCATTATATTAACGATCCCGAAAGGGGTTATGTCTGGGAAGAATCAATCATTTACAGCCTAGAAAAAATTCGTTTTCTTTGTTTATCTGCAACAATTCCAAATGCAGTAGAATTTAGTAACTGGATTCAAGCCATTAAGAAACATGAAGTTAAAACAATTAAAGCCGTGAAGAGAAATGTTCCTTTAGAGAAATCATTTTATGATTATGAATTGGGTCTTACTACTCTTGAAAAGATTAGACAAGCAAAACAAATTCCTCAATACAGAGAACGTGGACGAAAAAAGAAATGGCGAAGAAAAAGAGAACCAACTCCAAACCATGCTGAACTAATTAAAGAACTAGGCAAAGAAAAAACTCCCTGCTTGTTCTTTCATTTTTCCCGAAGATTATGTCAAGAAAACGCTTTAGAATTGTCGAGAAAAAACTTATTTCAAAGAAATCCAGAGATTATTGAGTTTGTCCACGAAAAATTAAGAACTGCCCCGATTGATATTAATAAATTAAAATCTACCCAAATA
>CAZIMI010000025.1:0-11540 GCA_964540325.1 uncultured Methanosarcinales archaeon
ACTTTAGTTAAAATGAGTGGATTATTTATAAAGTTAATGTTTAAGAATCAAATAATTTTTTATACCTTTCTTCTGCATCCGCCATACAAGTTTTGTACATTTCTGGAAACATTGTTAAACTGGTAACACAAGATTGACGACAATTGTCATAACTTCGCCTAACTTCATCAGTTGTATCAGAGAAAGTTTGATGAAGTAAATCATCAAATATTGGGTCTAATTCTAAAATTCTGTCTTTATTCTTAGCTTTAGCTGAAGCTATCATTTCTGTTAATAATTCTTGTAATTTTTGTTTATTTGTCATCTTATATTAATTTTTGATTGTATTATATAAACATTTCTTTAATCGCAACATTTATTTACTATAAAGAATTAATTCATAAAAAAAGAGGCCATAATGAAACTAAAAATCTATTTATTCAGGCATGGACAAAGTCATTATAATAAACATCAATGGTTTACTGGCTGGATTGATTCTAAGATGACTAAGGAAGGTTATCAGAATGCCAGAGATATCGCTAAGAAGCTAAAAAATAAGAGATTTCAAGTTGCCTACCATACTAGGTTATCTCGTTCTAAGAACACTCTGAAAGAAGTTTTAAAGTTTCATCCGGAATGTAAAGATATTATTGAAGATGACCGTATGATTGAAAGGAATTATGGAAAATTACAAAGACATTCACATAAAGAGTTCATGGAAGAAGTAGATCAATTATTTTGTAAGACCTTAGAAAAAGAGTATGGTAAAATGAGCCGTCGAGTAAGAAATGAGTTGGGGGAAGAGATGGCCAGATCGCTTTATGACATTTACCATCGTTCTTATGACATTCCTCCTCCGGGTGGAGAGTCTATTAAAGATGTTGAGAAACGAGTTAAATCTTTTATTCGCGATTTGTTGAAGAAAATGAAGAAAGAAAAAGTTAATGTTGCTATTTCTGCCCACGGCAATTCTATGCGTCCATTTAGAAAGTATTTTGAAAAGTTAAGTAAGGAAGAGATGATGAGTTTAGAAAACCCCTGGGATGATTACTTTGAGTATGTGGTTAAGGTTTGATCTTGTTTTAAATTTTTTTTAATCTCTTGAATTTGTTTTTTCAGAATAGGAAGATAGTGTTTAATTATATCCCATACAATGTTAAAATCAACAGCAAAATAAGCATGAGATATTCTATCGCGAGTGCCAGCAATTTCTTTCCATTCCACTTTTGGATACTTGTTTTTAAGTTCTTCTGAAATATTTTTCACTGCCTCACCAATAATTTCTATTGATTTAATAATAGCTTTTTGTTTTAACACGTTAGTTTCAAAACTTTTTCTGGTTAAAGATCTAGAAAAGTTCTCAATGTCATTGATATTCTGTAATATGTCATTCAAAAACAATTCTTCTTTCCTAATCATATTATTTTAACCTCTTCTTTTAATATTTGTTCTCTAAGCTCTTTCCTGATTCCGTTATAACTCACTAAATCCACTTTTTTTCCTAATTTTTCTTCTAATTCTATAGCTAACCCAAAAAATCCAAACCCCATCCTTTTTCTAGGCTGAATTAAGATGTCTATATCACTGTTTCTCTTAGCTTCTCCTCTAGCGTAACTTCCAAAGATTCCTGCCTTTTTTATTCCCTTACTTTTTAAGATAGGGACAACAACTTTTGTAATCTGCCTAAGTTTTTTAGATACCATTGTCAGTATTAATTTGAAGAAATATTTAAAAGTATCTGTTTAGGAAGGATTACTTTGAGTATGTTGTTAAGGTTTGATAAAGTTTATATAATTTCACAAATTAATTATTAATTATGGGAAAGTTTCCAAAAAAACGTGCTTTATATTTTGTTAGTGCAGCAATAATAATGGGTGGTAGTCTTTATGCTGCTTGGCAGGCAAAAGATCAAGCTCTTCAAGCTGCTGAAGAAAAAAAACTTTTGGAAATTCCAGTAGAAACTTTAAAAGGTAATGTTACAAAAAATTCTGAATTTTATACTACTAAAAGTTCTTTACTAGGATTTGATTACCCTAGTACATACGGATTTTCTTTAAATGGAAGAGTAATAAGCGTTATTGATTATAATGGAGTAACTAAAGAATCAATTGATGATCTTATTGATGACGAAAGTGAAGTTGGAAGCGAAGTAGAACTAGCTGCCAGATACATTAGTCCCAGAACATACAAAGTCTTTGCTGACGATGTTAAAGTTAAA
Organism: uncultured Methanosarcinales archaeon; assembly: GCA_964540325.1. Classification (GTDB taxonomy): domain Archaea; phylum Nanobdellota; class Nanobdellia; order Woesearchaeales; family GW2011-AR9; genus JABJOX01. The sequence goes on from CAZIMI010000025.1 coordinate 2,198, forward strand.
GAAGGAAAAATTGATTTGAGAAAATAGAATTGTTTTCTTAAGAACATAAATATTTATTAATGATATGTTAATTATTTTATTTATTATACTTTGAAGAGGAAATAAAATGAAAAATTTAAAGAAAATTATTGCGGGAGGAATGGCGTTAACTTTTTTATATGGTGTATCAGCTTGTAATGAAAATGCATCTGCAGAAGTGCTTAATGGGGGTACACCAATAGAAGCACCTAATGAAGCTACTCCTGTAGAAGTACCTAATGAAACAACTTCTCCAAAAGTTATTGATAAAGGTTCTTGTCCAGAATTAGTATTAAAACAAATGGAAGATTTCAGTGAGTTTTCCTTTCAAAAAGGAAATTATACTGTTGAAGTTACTGATGTAAAATATTCTAATCTAGGTTACTTTAGAGGCAATGTAATCATTAGAGAAGAAAATGAAACATTATTTAATGGAGATGTGCCTCTAAGTATTGAACTAGATTATTTAGCTAATCGAATTAATGGTGAATTATTTAAATCAACAGGCAAATATTTTGCAAGAGATTCTGATGCATTAGAAACATTATTAACGGCAGTATTTGAAAAATATCAAGCATTAGATAAGAAAATCGATAAATATTAATCTTTTCTTTTTTCCTATACTTTTTTATATTCTTTAATCCTCCTTAACACATGCAACACATCGCCATCCTCAAAAAGTCCTGGAAATTAATTGATAAAATCCTTTCCGGGGAGAAGAAGATTGAATCCAGATGGTACAAAAATAAATCTGCTCCTTGGAACAAAATCAAAGCCGGAGAAGTTGTTTATTTCAAAGATTCTGGCGAAGCAGTTACAATTAAAACAGAAGTGGAGAAAGTTTTGCAATTCAATAACTTAACACCAAATAAAGTTAAAGAACTGCTTAACAAATATGGTGAAAATATCGGCATAAAAGCAAACGATTTCTACGAACAACTGAAAGATAAAAATTATTGTCTCTTAATTTTCCTAAAAAACTCAAAGAAAATAAAACCATTTCAAATCAACAAAACCGGTTTCGGATTAATGTCAGCTTGGATTTGTGTAAACAATATAGAACAAATCAAGAAAGTTTAAATTTTATGGCCATTTATAGCTACTTATAAACCATGCCATCCCATTAGCAACCTTTATAAAGAGAAACATACTTTATTCCTAAATGATATCCAAAAATGAGCTAAAGGAAATAATTATAAAGAAAGAATACCCTAAATCTATAACTAGGAAAGAATATGTTGAAAAGATTTCTTCTTGGATGAAAAGGAAAGAAATTATAATTATAAAAGGCATTAGAAGATCTGGTAAAACGCATCTTATGTACCAGTTAATAAAGAAAATTTCAAAAAAAAATACTTTTTACGTTAACTTTGATGATTTTCGTTTTAATGACTATTTAAATGTGGATTTGTTGGAAACAATAATTAACTTAAGAGATAAAAATAAACGTGCTTACTTTTTCCTAGACGAGATTCAAAGAGTAAAAGGGTTTGAAAAATGGCTCAGAACTTATTATGATAAAGAAGATAAAATCAAATTTATCATCGGGGGATCTAACATTTCTTTAATGAGCCCAGAAATGGGAACAGTTCTAACCGGAAGAAATATCACTTTTAAAATTTTTCCTTTGTCTTATAATGAATTTCAAAAATTTTCCAATAAATCTTTTGAGGAATATTTGGAATATGGTGGTTTTCCAGAAGTAGTTTTAGAGAAAGATGAAACAAAAAAAAGGGAATTATTAAGACAATACCTCTCAGATATAGTTGATAGAGACATTGTTAGTAAATATAATTTAGAAAATCCTCGACAATTAAAAGCGCTAATAAACTTTTTTTTAATTAATCCCGGAGTAAGAATAAGCGCAAATAAATTGGGTTCGCAATTAGGAATCCATAAAGATACTGCACAAAAGTATATCTCTTATATCATGGACACTTTTTTAATATTTGAAGTGCCATTCTTTTCATATTCTGCAAAAACTAAATATATTGGATTTAGGGCTTCTAAGTATTATACAATTGATAATGGTTTCAATACAATTGCATCAATAAAAAAAGACAAAAGTAAATTATATGAGAATATTATTGCGATTAGACTTGCTAGTCAAAATAAAGAAATAATGTACTGGCTTGATAACGCTGAGATTGATTTTGTTTATGATCAAAATGCTTTACAAGTTACTGCAACAGATAAAATTCCTTTACGAGAAATAGTTGCTTTTAATGTATTTGAGAAAAAGCACAGGAATTTTAAGAAATTTTTAATTAACCCCAATCTCAGTGACTTTAAAAATGATATAAAGTATGTAAAATTAAAAGAATTTCTTAACGAATAATGACAAAATTAACTATTTTTGCACTTTTTTCCAAAATAAAGATACTTTGTACTTTATTTGGATCCTAAAAAAAGTCACCCGGCTTTTTTTATGATTACAAAAAAAGTTAATTATAGCAAAAAAGAGAAACATTAAGTACTTTAACTATTTCTCTACTCAAATGGTTAAATCTGTAAAAAGAACACTAAGAGATGCTTACAATAAAAAGCAAAAAGTGAAAATCAAATATTATAGTCTTTCATCTGATGAAGTAAAGTGGCGTATTGTATCAATCTACAAACTGGAAAATGATTTTATGATTGCTTTTTGTCATCTTAGAAATGGAGAAAGAACATTTGTCAAAGATAGAATTCGTAGTGCAATAATCCAAGAAGAAAAGTATCAAATACCTACAAATTGGCAACCACAATGTAAAGTTTGGACAAATTAATTTATAGTAGTCTGTAACTTCCTCTTCGGTTTCTTAACTTCTTTAAAGTACTCTTTCACGTCGACAAATTGCTTAACTTCTTTATTAATTTTCTCAATAATCTTTCTTCCTTTATCAGTCAACTTGATCTTCCTGTCGAAATATTCAATCAACTTCTTATGTTCCAAAGTTTCCAGATTTTTATATAACGCACGTTCCTGTTTGGTTATTATCTTCGACGCTAAAAGTAGTTCAATGAACGCTATTTTAGAAGTCCTAAGTTTCAAATGTTTCTCGGAAAGTGGTTGATTTAACGACTGATAGAACTGACCTAAAGAATACAATATCAACCGCTGAGTTTTAGTAATTTTGATCATATTTAAGAGTAAATGATTCCCAAATATAAAAAGATTTATGGTGTGCAGTAGAAATCTATCAAAAAGCAAACTTTTTGGAAGATCCCGGAAAAATTCTTTTCCGATATCTTTAAATACCCTAATATATTAACCAAACCATCAACAAAAAAACAGGTGATTAATATGAAAATAGCTCTACTTAAAAAACCAAAGAATGTTACACTTATTGAAGGCTTTCCAGGATTCGGTTTAATTGGAACAATTTCCATTGAATTCTTAATGGATCATTTGAAAACTGAGAAGATTGGCGTCGTAGAAATGGAAGAAATACCAGCAATGATTGCTATCCATCAAAATAAAGTTGTTGAACCAATTTCTATTCACTACAATAAAGAATTTAATATAGTCTTAGTGCATGCCATTAACGTCGGTAAAAACATGGGCTGGAAATTAGCTGAGATGGTTGAAAATTTAGCTAAAGAATTAAGTGCAAAAGAGATTATCTCATTAGAAGGCGTAGGTTCACCAAATCCAGATTCTGGTAGAGTGTTCTATTACACCACAAAAAATGGAAACACTAACAAAAAACTTGAAGACACAGCCAAACCTTTAATGGAAGGAATTATTGTTGGTGCAACTGGTGCTTTACTTGCTAAACAGTTAAAAATACCTTTATTGGCCTTATTTGCTGAAGCAAAATCGGGTTTACCCGACAGTAAAGCTGCAGCAGAAATAATTAAAGCGTTAGACGCTTATACTGGCTTAAAAGTTGATCCTAAACCATTATTGAAACAAGCAGCAATGTTTGAAAATAAATTGAAATCTATTGTTGAGAAAGGTCAAAAAGCAGAAGATACACAACAAAAAAAGAAATTAAGTTATGTTGGTTAAAATGGCAAAAGAAAAAACAGAACAACCAAAACCAGAAAAAAAAGTTAAAGCTCCTGAAGTTCATAAAGAAAAAAAGCCACATTTTTTCCCCAAACTTTCGTTGTTATTTAGTTTAATTATAATGGCAGTTGCGGTGATAGATTACTTTAATTTTTATCAAATTCCAAAATTAGCTATAGATTTAATTCTTCTAGTTGCAGGTTTATGGTTACTTAAAGTAAGTATTGCCAAAGGATTCTATAAAAGAAGGAAAGAAATTTTAAAAAAATACATTTGATTTTTTGTGATTTTTTCAATTCTTAATTATTTTGTTTTTGATTAAATTATCTAGTTTCTTAAGTTTTAGTGTATGTTTATTATTTCCTGTCATCTTTGCACTTAAATGTTGTAATCACAATAAAATAAAACATTCAAGCAGAGACAAAAAGTTTTAGAACGAGTTTTGTTAAAAGAAAACATTTTTATAATCCCGAACATTTATAAGAATATGATCAAAAAGTGGTTGATAAGAATCGCAATAGTGGTGGGGATATTATTATTTCTAGGAGTTCTTACATACGGACAAGTATTTAACTTTGTTTTAAAACCATTCTCAGAAGAATGCGGTTATTCGGCTGGAATCAATTTTCAACAGATTTGCAGTTGCGAGGGTTTCAGCTTCAACGAAGTTAAATTCGGGAGTTCAACAACATATTGCTTAGGAACATGCAGCGAATGTACTTGTAACAAATTAATTAATGAAACTTGGAAAACAGTTGATTGCGAAGCACAAACGTAGAGATAAAACTTTTAATCATTTCTTGAATTTTCCCTTACGAAAAGTATAAATACTAGTTAGTGCGTATAATATACATTATACGAACCTTTTATTCGTAAAAATAAAAAAGAGGCAAAAAAGCATTAATTTCGCTCAAAAACCCCCCTTTTTTGATAAAAAATGCCTTTGGAAGAAATCAAGACAGAACTGCAATTGAAAGGTGCAAGTGAATTAACTATCAAGAGTTACATTCGGCACAATAAGAAATTTTTGGAATTTATCAATAAGGATGAAAACGATGTTTTGGAACAAGACATCAAAAAATATCTTGCCCACTTGCTCGCAGATCAAAAAATGGCCGCGTCATCAGTTTCGGTTGTGAGATCTGCATTATTGTTTAATTACAACGAAATCATGCAAAAAGGCTTTATTAACATTAAAACACCCAAGATTGAACGAAAACTGCCAGTTTACTTAACAAAAGAAGAAGTTAAAAGATTAATTAATGCCGCATCTAATCTAAAAACTAAATTGATCGTTGAAATGCTTTATTCATCTGGATTGAGAGTTTCTGAAATGTTGTCATTAAAACTAGACAATATTGATTTTGATGAAAAAATTGGTAAGATTAAAGGAAAAGGCAACAAAGAGCGACTATTTATCATTTCTGAGCGTTTGGAGAAGCATTTACAAAAATATGCTCTGAAGTACGACATCAAAGAAACATTGTTTCCAGGACTAAATAATCAGCCCATGAAGCCCAGAAACGTGCAAAAAATCATCGCTAATTTAGCTGAAAAAGCCGAAATTAAGAAGAAAGTTACCCCTCATAAGCTCAGACACAGTTTTGCCACCCATTTGCTTAATTCTGGAGTAAATATTAGAGTAATCCAAGACCTTTTAGGCCATTCTAACCTCCAAACTACCCAAATATATACTCACGTTTCATTGGAAGAGATCAAAAAAGTAAAAAGCCCGCTGGACACCCTATAAAATATTCTCGTTTTGATTATACTTTACTAGTTTTCTACTTTTGGTTATTTATTTCACCCATTGCACTTATTTTAAGATATAGCTATTAGTAATTGATTAATAACTTAATTACTAAAACCTCTAATCAGAAACTAAATGATTCATTAAGCAATTCTGTCAGGAAAATTGCTAATAATTCCATCCACTGCTAAATCTTTTAGTTTTTCAATATCGCTCTTTTTGTTAGCAGTCCAAACAAAGATTTTTAAACTTCTTTTTCGTGCTTCTTTCACAAACTTCTTTGTTACATATTCTTTCGGAGGGTTAATAGAATAAGCTTTTATTTTATTTGCATTGTTTAAGTGTTGTAATGGTAAACTTCTTTCAAATAAAACACCAATTCTAACACTTTTATTTATTCTGTAAAATTCTTCTAATTCACTAAAATCAAAAGAAGAAACAAAGAAATCAGAATACTTCCATTTCTTCTCTCTTACATACTTCTTAATCAAATCATTAACAGGTTTTGCTGTATTTTTACCTTTTAATTCAATATTTATCTTAACTTTTCTTTTAACTAAGTTAAAAACTTCTTCTAACGTCGGAATCTTTTCTCCTTTTCCCGCATCAAGTTTCTTTAGTTCCTTAAGAGTCTTCTCAGAAACCTTTCCTTTACCATTAGTTGTCCTCTTAACATTATCATCATGAATAACCACTAACTTATTATCTTTAGTCAATTGCACATCTAACTCTATAGCGTCAGACTTTAGCTCTATCGCTTTCTTAAAAGAACGTAATGTATTCTCTGGTTCGTATCCAGAAGCGCCCCTGTGAGCTATTTTTAGCATACTCAAAGAATTATTTTATTAGTTATATAATTTTCTAAAACTTCTCTAAACTCAGCTGCCCTTTCCTTGTACCTTTAGGAATTTCTTTTACTTCTAATCCCAATTGTTTGTAAACATCAACCGCGAGTTTGCTTCCCAAAATCTGTGCTAGAGAAGTTAGATCTGTATTCTTAACATCCCCTAAATCTTTCATTCCATTTATAACTAATTTCCTTGCTCTAACTCTACCTACGCCTTTCAATTTCAACAAAGGTAACAACTCCTTTTTTACACCATTCTTAACCCGAATTCTTAACTGGTGAATCTCTTTAATCAAATTATTACTCATCATACAAACTCTTGCTAATTCTGAAGAAGCATATAATAACCAATCAGCAATTTCTATTTTAACACGAATTTCTCCAGGACGAATATCATAATTCTCTAACAAGAAATCTTCATTAGTTTCATTAATCCAAGCATCAAAGAATAAAGTTGTTTTAATGGAATTAATAAAATCATTATACTCTAAATCAAAAGCAGAGGGCTCATCTTTCAATAGTTTATCATAATTTTTAACCAATTGTTCTTGGATTTTATCCTGTTCTTTTGCTTTTACTCTCAATAATGGACGCATTTCTAAAGTGTCTGAAATCATTTGCAATAAAGAAAAACTGCCTTTCTCGTCGTTAAACTGCTGTAAACAATCTAAAATGTGTCTGGCAGTTAACGGATCTAAATATAATTCAGAAACTCTTTTTCCAACCAGAGTTGCTTTTAGTTTTCTGATTTCTTTATTCTCCTTATTGAGGTCTTTAGCGATCACAAATTCGTCTTGTAACTTATCTGCGCCAGAGATTTTTACAAATTCCCATTCTTCCAACAAATTCAACATTTTGTCCATAATTAATTCTAGTTTCTTAAAGTCGCGGAATTGATTGGCCCAAAAAGTTTTTGCAAAAAAATCTTTCATCTTTTTCTCGTCAGTAATTATTCCAGACGAAATTAATGAAAGTAAGTATGTTCTGAGTACCGGTTCCACTGCTAATTTTGAATAAATGTCTTCTGGTTCGCCTAAAACATATCTGTCATAAATCTCTTGTTTTTCATTATCTGTTTTAGCAACAACAATTGCTTCTCCAAAAGATTCAAATTCTGGCCTACCTGCCCTACCAGCCATTTGCATATATTCTAAAACCGGAATCCAATCCATCCCCCACTTACCAGAAAATCGTTTTAATGATTTGATAATTACTCGATAAGCAGGAAGTGACATTCCTGCTGCTAAAGTTGGTGTGCAACAAATAACTTTTATTTTTCCACTTCTAAATTCATCTTCAATCAAATCTTTTTGTTTTTGCATTAATCCTGCGTGATGAAAAGCAATACCTTTTCTAAGACAATTCGATAATCTTCGACATTGTTTTGTTGGTGAAGAAGCTGCTTTGAGAACTTCTTTTTCCATCTCTGGGTGTTGAAAATTAGTTAATTTAGAAATCTCTTCAGCAGTTTTCTCTGCGCTTGCTCTAGAGGGTGCAAAGATTATTGCCTGTTTATCTAATTCAATAGTTTCTACTGCTAATTTCTGGATTGGATCCATTTTATTGTTGTCTTTTTTCTACTTTTTTTCTATAAAAGAATTTGTTTGCTGCTTTTTTATTGATAGTAATGTTAAGATTACATTCTTTCATTAAATCAAAAGAAACATTACCTTTGAAATGATAATTCTCTACTTTTTTATTCTTTTGTTTAACATATTTAACAAGAGGAGAAAAGTCTCCATCTCCACTGATTAAAATTGCAGTGTCATATCTGTCTTCATATGCATCTCTCAACATATCAATAGCGAGATGAATGTCATCTCCTTTAATCGTGTAATAATGATTTCCATCTTGGTTTTGTCTTTTTTGGCGTTTACAAAGAACGACTTTGAATTTGTTAATTTTACGTAGTCTTTTAAACAGACTTTGTTGCTTAGCAAAAATTTTTGGGTTTATCTGCTGTTTTAAAGAAGCGTTGTAATAATAAACAGAAATTAATTCTCTTTTTCCAATAATCTTTTTTATGAATCTTTCAAAATCAAATCTATAATCTGTATAATGTTTATTAATTGATCTTAGTCCACCAAAGAAATTAGCGCCATCAATATATATCGAAATTCGGTCCATTTTAAAAAAGAACCCGCCTCTGGTGATGAGGACGGGGAGCACAGTGCGGTAAATCACCGAAGTGACTTCTGTCCGAAGACAAGGCAATACCTGTTACCATTTATCAAAAAGAGAAGCTACTTTTTAAAGTTTTTGTAAAGAATTTGGAGTTAATGGTAAAGGATTAAGTATATCTAACAAAAAGATATAAAAAGAAATAGCCTTTTAATATAATAATGAGAATAACAAAGAATTGGGCTAAATATCTTACAGAAGCGCTTGCTGGGATTGCAGGTGGATCAATCTTAGGAATGTTAAGTCTTATTCCTGGAGCGAACTATGGTGGAAGTCGTGGTTGTCCCGCTTTCATTAATGCAATTTTTGGAACTCGAGGATATGAATCATGTGGTGCCTTTACAGCAATCATCGGAATTCTTGTTGGAATAATTATTGCTATATTACTTGTAAGAGAGTTTAGTAAAAGTAATAAGATTACAAATATCATTAGCATAGTAACTTTAATAGTAGTCCCATTCATTCTTGGAGCTATTATTTTAGGAATAAATGACCTAATTGTTGTTCCACCAGTACTTTTAATGTTTGTGTTACTATCTATAATTCCAGTTGT
>CAZIMI010000026.1:0-11439 GCA_964540325.1 uncultured Methanosarcinales archaeon
TGCCTTCCCCTTCATCAGAAAGAATTCCATAGAAATCTTTTAGTGATTTAGTCTTTTTTTTAGAAAGAACTCTCCTGATCTCATCAGAGAAACTTTCATGTTCTAACTTATTATCTACTAACATTCCATAAACATCGTCCATAATAGATATAGTTTTAGTCCCCATAATGTCTGTGTATGTGTACACGTATATATACTTTTCGGTAGAAATTGTTGGTTTTCAGCAAATTTATTTTTATTCAATGGGTTCTACTTTGTAAACAAACTTTATTGTATCTGGTCTACAAAATGCAGTGGTATGTTCTCTATGTTCTTTAACATACAATCTTACTTTTTGATCTTTTTCTACTGCATCAGTAAGTTGTTTTGCTAATAGTTCAAGGTCTTCTCCGTGTCTTTTTTCAGAATCTAAACTAAATCTTAATTCTTGACTTCTATCATTTCCGCCAGGAGCAAAAGTAAGTTCATGAGTTGGGCAATGATACCCTGATAATCCAAAACTAAGAACGTTTCCTTGGTAAACTTTTTCTGCTTTGATGTCATCAGCACATCCAGGTGCAGTACTAAGTGCGGCCGCTAATAATCCAGTAATTAATAATTTTTTCATTGTAAAACTTTTTTGAGTTAAATAGTATATAAACTTTTTGCCACTTGCTTCCTCAAAGTAGTAACTCTAACAAAACATTTATAAAATCAACTTATTCTTAGCTATTTATGAGGCTTGACAAATTAGTATTAATCGGATATTTATCAGCAAATCTGTTAGCTCCGGCAACAGGTTATAGTAATTCAATGGAAGATCCACGCCCAGTGGCTGAAGAATCTGAAACTACTCAGAACAGATTCGAGAAAGGAGAACGAAAAAGTAGACACGAAGGTCCTGATGACGAATACTGTGGTGGTCCAGACGACAATTGTGGTCCTAATGATGGAGAAAGCCTAAGCGACGAAGATGGTTATCTACTACAACCTCCAGTCCCTGTGCATAATCCTGTTTTTATTAAGAAAAAAAACGATAAATTAAGTGAACCAACACAAGTTATTGACTTAACTAAACCAGAAGAATCCCCTGTAACACCTGAAAGCGAAGAATATCAACCTCAAGCTCATACTGAAGATGATGAGAATAAAAACACCGATGATAGTTATAAACCAAGCCATATTCTTTTGGAACAATTAGAAGCTGGTACAAACAAATCCACTTATTTTGATCAGGGAAAATTGCATTTCAAATGGACTGCTACAACATGTGTTTCTTCTACAGGAAATGATAATGAGGATTTGGCTTCTGCAATCATTGAAGTAGAAAAGTCATTTAAAGAAAAGTTTGGTATTGATGTTAGGTATGATGTTAATAAAAATCATGCTTATGATGATGGTAAAGGCATTACAGACTTAACATTTAAGTTAGGGGAAAGCGGCGATCAATATTGTGCAGAGATTGATGCCAGAATAAATCCTTTGTTAAGAAAATAGCCACTAAAAAGTAATAAAATAAACGAAAGATTTATATGTTCTCGTCGATAAATGAATAAATAGTGATAAAAATGACTGACGAAAAAATAGAAATTGAATTAGTAAGGAAGTTAGGATTACATGCAGAAGCAAAAGCAATGGCGGACTTATACCAGGGAGATGTACCTGGGGAGAGGGATAAAGCATGGGAATTCATAGCAGAACAGAAAGAAAAAAGAATTTATGAACTTTTATCTCAAATATCCGAACAAGAAACTTTAGACGAAGAAGCAATACATAAACTTTACGTTGGAGCAACAGAAGTTCAAATCAAACGAAGATTATTAAGAGAATGTCCTGAAAATGAATCAGAACTTATTGCTGATAAAGAGATAACTATTAACGGAATTTGTGATTTTCTTGTCAGTGCAGTTTTAGATGAAGAAATTCCAGAAGTTTATAGTCAGCGGTTAAGATTTCCCACAAAATCTGAATTTCAGGAAGTCCATGCTATGATAGAATTATATTGTACTCTTATCACTGAAGCAGCTAGAGGAGAATATCGTTTTAGATTAGATAAAGCTGAATAAAACTAACAAGCTTTTTATATTATTTCTTTTTATTGATATTTATGACTTTACACTTCGAACATAATCTGCAGCAAGCTTTGGAAAACATCCAGGCAGAAGGATATCATGAAATCTTATTACATGAAAAAGAAGTACAAAGAGACGTCCATTCTTCCTGTGAGATTGTAGAGAAATATGCAGATGCAAAACATGAGGTTATAGAAGCAATTAATCAATACCATCCCCAGTTCAGTTTTGATTTAATGAACTGGATTAATAAAAATGAAAACGATGAAGTTTCTTATTTCTTAAACGAAGTGGGCTCTAATGTTTTAAGTCATTCAGAATTTAAGGCACCGCATAAGTTTCACATTTGGTTCGGGAAGAAAGGTTTTATTATTGGCGTAGAACAACGTGGAAAAGGATTTGATGCTGAGGAAGTACACCGTCAAAAACTAAAAGAAAATGAAGGTACAGCGTTCAATTTCTTTCGGAACTGTAAAAGTAAGATCTTCTTCAATGATAGTAAGAACGCTAATTTAGTGTTTATGGAGTTTGGGTTTTAAGAACATAATCAATTATTTGAGGACACCCCCCCGGAATTATTCTTTTGCTTACCTCTGCATATATTAATTCATCATCTTTTCTTAATTTCATACTTTTATCTTTTAAACAACCATCATAATTATCAAATTTAACAAAATGCATCTCCTCAAAATATCCCACTTCAGGATCTGAAAAATCTTTTTGCCAGTGTGAAGTAACTGTTGGATTATAAATTGTAAATGGTTTTGTTCTTTCTTTAATAAGTTTACATCCGTTGATTGATGTTGCAGTAAACACTAACAAAGCAGTTTTCACAATTTTTTCAAGATTTATCCTTACCATATTTTCATACTTACATAATAATCGCAAGGCCCAATCCCTGGTCGATATTTAATTTCTTTAATCTTATCGCCAATGTCAAGATTCGAACCAAATGGATAAGGGCCACGAATACATCGTTTATGTTTATCTATGTCAATAGTATTTTGTGTTTCCGAGTAGTTAGTATCGTAATCAGTTACTTCGAAAGTACTTTTATCTGTAACGATTATATCTTCAATAGTTCTGGGAGCAAAACAAGATTTATACATCATTCCTGCAGATAAAAAAATCATTCCTCCAATCAACATGTTTCCTAAGACAGACTTTACTTTATCTAACTTGCTCATTTTATCTATCTGTGAAAGATCGTCTATTGAGCTCATCTTCTGTCTAAAGCTCCTGGACCTTCATTTGCACCACCAAAATCACGTTTACTAGACATTGTTGCTGGAGAATAAACACATCTGGGTTGACAAACCAGTTCATTACTAATAGTTTTACAATTTTTATCATAATTATAATCTGGTGGACATTGACCATAACTATTTGCAGGGATAAACATTCCACCGTAAGTTGCACAAGAACCTAAGCCAACTACCATTGCCACTCCTACCACTGCTTTCTTCACAATATTTTCCAATCTCATTTTATTTTACCTCCAATAATTAGTAGTCAACACTTACTGCTGTCTTCTTCACAATATTTTCCAATCTCATTTTTTATCTCTATTAATAAAAATAAAAAAAAAGAATTAATTTGGACACCAACAGCAACCAACACTTGAATCATAACTACAGCCACTTGGACACGTTGCCATTAAATACTGATTCTGAGTTTCAAGCTCTTCAACAATTCCCTGTTCATCAGAAAGTGCAGACATTTGTGTTTCAGTAAGTGTTTGTTCATTATATGCCGGTGCTTGACATTCTTCTGTGCCGCAACCATATATCATCCCTACTGCACTTAATACAGCTAAAGTTTTTGGTACTTTTTCTAACAATTTTTCTAACATTTTAAAAAAACCTCCTAGTTTTTTTTTAACTCAGAAATCCTTGATTTCTGAATGTTCTTAATTACCTCTTTATTATTTTGGACAGACATAACTTCCGCCCCGGTCAAAATCTCTTCCTTCAGATGCGCCCCAGCCTCGATCATTACTACTACTACTACTACTGCTTGTAGTTGATGGCGGAGAATAAACGCAACTGGGCGTACAAACTAATCTCCCATTACTTTGAGTTTCACAATCAGCTTTACAACTATAATTCGAACCACAGTGGTAATCTTTACAAGCTTGGTAAGCCGCTCCACAAGAACTTAACCCAGCAAGCATTGCCAAGCCAGCAATTCCCAGCATCGTTTTTTTAACAACATTTTCCAACATTTTCATTTTACCTCCTAATCTTTATCTGGACATTCCCAGTGTCCACTATTTCTACCTCGATCATAATCAATTCCATATCCATGATTTCGGTCACGCCAGTCATAACTATTAGAACTTGAAGAGCTTGATTCTGTTTGAACATTATAACAACCACAAGTGTCTACAATTACACCATTCTCAACAGCTTTACCTTTGTCTCGACAACCATCATAATCTTTTCCCGAACAATCTAATATTTCACAACAAGTTAATCCATATTTTGCAGAAGTATCAACGGGGATACTTGCAGAAGGACCACAAGCTGCAATTACAACAGGAACAGCCACACCTATAATCCCATAATTTAAAGATTTCACAATTTTTTCTAACATTTTATCTTTCCTCCAACCTAATATATTGTTTCAACAATTTCTCTAACTTCTTTGCCGACTCAAAAGGAAGCCCGTATTGACTATAATATCTGCCGAATTCTATAGAGTTTTGATCCAAATCATCACGGTAAATTAAACGCAACTCCGCACCAAAATGAAAATCTTTTTCAACTTTAACATCTTTTAGATTCCTAGTGTCTATGAGAACTTTAAGGTCATAGATTTCTCTGTCACAAACACTTTCACCATCTAGTTCATAACCTTCTTCCAGACAATCAATATCAAAACAGTAAATAACATAATCTTGCTCTTGACCTTTTTTGTATTCTGCAACAGAAACATAACCACGTTGTTCTCCAGTTACTTGACACTGATAAATGTTGGAAACTAGTTCTGCTAATTCTTCTTTAACTTGTTTCTCCTGAGCATAAGAATTGTTTGGCGGAGCAGACAATGCAGCGAAGATGCTTACCAACAAACCAAATTTTCCCAATTTCTTCATACAATGACCTAATCAAAAGTGAATAATAAAATCTGCCCTCAAAATCTTAACAAAAAGCATAAAATTTATATCCTAAATGTGTTTTCTGTAAAATTATGTCTAAAAACAAATTTATAGGACAAATACGTGAGTATAACCCATATGCAGAACACTCTGTAAAAGAGGCCTTTAAATTGGATTTATTGGATAAAAAAATCTTGTACTTATTAGGAGAGAACTCACGTCTTTCAAATACTTATTTGGCTAAAAAACTTAAAATTAAAAGAGAAACTGTTGCTTATCGAATTAAAAGAATGAAAGAGGCTAACTTCTTGCATGGCTACTTAACTTTACTTAATCACCGAAAATTAGGGTTTAAAAATTATTTAGTTTACATTAAATTAAAAACTTTAACTGATGAAAAAGAACTTCTTGATTATCTGTTTAATTTCAACGAAATCACGAGGTTAAAAAATTGTTCAGGGAAGTATGATTTACAGGTAATATATAGTGTTACAAATAGCGAAGATTTTCTAACTGGTTTTGAAAAGTTAACTGATAAATATCATCATTTAATTGAGAGTTATGATGTTTTAGAGATTATTGATGAAGATTTTTTAGGATTACAATTATTGTTAAACAAAGAAGAATCAAAAAAATTAACGTCTTTGGAACAGAAAGGTTCAACTTTTCAAAAAGAGTTTATTCACGCAGAGAAAGAAACAGATAAAATTAATCTTGATAAAAAAGATAAAGAAATTGTTAACGAACTAAAGTTAGATGGCGGAGTTACCATTAGGGCATTATCAGAGAAAGTTAACCTCGCCCCCATTGCTGTCGAGAACAGAATTAAGAAATTGGTTAGGTCCGGAGTAATCAAAAGATTTATGCCTCTCGCTTCTTTAAACCAACTTGGATATCAATGGTGGAAAGTATTTTTTAAATTTAAAAATCTTGACAAGAAAAAGTTTTTCACTTTTTTAAAATACCATTCTAACGTATTGTGGTACATGCGTTTACTTGGAAAATGGGATTACCAGTTTAGTATTTTTGCTAAGGATAATGCCGAATTCCATCGCATCTTGGACGAAATTCGGTCGGAATTCTCAGAGAACATTATCAGTTATGATTCAATCATTGTCTTTAACCAGTTTAAGTTTAATCAGTTAGTAGATTGATCTGATTCCCAGTATAAATCTCGACAAGATCACGGAACGCCTTAGACAAATTATTGATAGTATCATAATCATACCCGTGAAATCTATATCCTGTGCCGCCATTAAGTTCAACAACAAGACTGTAGGAATCATTAGTCCAAGCATGTCGAGGTCCAAAATCAGACCCCATATGGCTGCGATAAGTAAAATCTATTATGTTAGTTAAATCAAATTCTTTTATTTCAATTAATTGAACAGACTGGGGTCTTTTTGGGTGTTCATAACTTCTTATTTGCTCCTGGTTATTGAAGATTAAGTATAACTTATCATTATAAACCATTGCTTTCTTCAAAAAACTTTCACTTGTTTTGCGGATAGAATAATTTAAATTATTAACACTTTTATTAATGGTGTTAGCAATAGTTTCTAAAGCTATTCTTTCTTTTTCATTACGGAATAGGTTAGAGGGACAAGTTTCATAATTAAAATCTTCTAATTCAACTGACAATTCTTGCCTAAGTTTAAAACTTTTTGCTAAAGCATTGAGAGATTTTACAGCCAGTTCAGCATCATCATAAGAATCATAAGACAGATATTTTGTTCTAGTTTCATTGATAACTAATACTGTTTCTTGCTTACTATCTTTATTAACTAGGGGGGAATCCCATCCGGCATAATATTTAGCAACAATAAATTCATTAAGATCAATTTTCCAATCAACAAAAGTCATTCCATCTCTTTTTATACACCCGACTTCTTTGCAACAACTGATATTATCATGAACTTCTGCACAATCATTTACAACTGCAAACAACTTACGATTGAACTCTTCAGCCACTCGTGATAAAGCTAAAAGCTCAGAACCTTTACATAATTCTTTTTGTTCGTGTAAAAATGATTGATATTCAACGACATTTTTTATTTTATCACTCGCAATTGCTCGGTATGTTCTTAAATTGTCAAATATTTTTTTTGTTAAACCATAATTTCTATCTTCTTCTTTTGAAATCGGAAGAGTTAAATCAGTAACACTGTCAACTGCACGATTTTTTTGCGATTTGAACATTTCATTCAATTGTTGAGTTGTTGGGATTACCGGATCTGGCTTATCTAACGTTCCTAAGTAAAACATACTTGCTAAAGCAATACCACCAAAAAACATTGCCACTCCGGTTAATGTACCCTTAGGGAATTTTTTTGCCTCTAAATCGTAAGATCTTGCACTTACCCCCCACACTTTTCCTTTAAGTGGAACAAAAGACCCAACTCTCTTTTCTTTTTTCTTGGGTTTATTTGGAAAAGCAAAAGTTTCTGAGAATTGCTCTCCTAGATAACTATCTTTGCTTGCTGCAATATTATTGACACAACTTTCTAGATTTGGAACGCTAAAAAATATTTTCTCCTTAGCATTTGTCTTTTTTCCAAAGTAATATTTCTTAATATATTCATCAAATTGATGAGCAGGTCTTTCTAACTGCATGGAATCTGACAAATTGTAGAACAAAACTTTCTTCTCAAACTCTAAACTGAAATGCTGCCAGATTGAATAATTGATAAAATCTTCCATAGAAGTAAACCGACTAGACTTCAGTTTTATTTTTCTTAGATCCTCACCTAAAACTCCCCCTACAATTAAAGGAATATTTGGATCAGATGTTCTCATTAATTTTGCTTTTGTTAAAGGGTATGGAAACATTTTTTTCAGTTCTTTTCCTTTTTCAACATTAAAGCCAAGATAATTAATCTCAGGATGGTACTGGTGCAGCATTGAAGCTAACCAATACTCTCTAAAGATAACTTGATCTTGATGATGAGAGATAAAGATACAATCTTCAGAATTAGATAAGATGTTTTTCCAATAGTTATTACTAAATTCTGCTTTTAATAAACCTTCTAATTCTTCTTCCCCATTATCATAGATTATGTTTATTTTATCTTTCTCAAACAATTCGTTAGATTCTTGTAAAGATTCAAACTTTCTTTGATGCATTTCTATAGATTGGTTCAACAATAAAGGGATGTTTATTTTTCTGTGAAATTCAACCACATTTCTTTCTTTTGATTCAAGACTATCAGTTGTGTCGATAAAAAAATGATTAGATTCGTTACTGGAGTATTTTAATCCATAAGGTTTGACAAAAAAAGCGTTAAAGAAATCGGCGTAACTCATAACTTTGTTTAGTGGAGAATGTTTTTTGAATTCTTTTTGAATCCGATTAAACAATTCTATCCAGTTATTAAATTGAAATTGTGAAAAATCTAATCTTGGTAAACCAATTGTTTGATCCAAACCAATAATGTAATTATGATAAAATTCTTTTCTATCACTTGCCTTAGAAAAAATAGTATCATCTATTGTATTTTCTATCGGTCTCCCAAGATGGTCTAATACCATATTTTGTTGTTGATTGTATAAACTATTTAAATCTTTTTCATATTTACTACTAAATAATAGCATCTCGTAAAGAAAATGTTTTTATAACTGACTTATTTTTAAAGCACTATGTACATCCTTAAACAAAAACCGGAAGATTTTGTTGTAACCGAAGTAAGTAATGTCAATGTTTTAGGTCAAGGTAAGTTCATCTATCTTTTACTAAAAAAAACTAACAGAAATACTTTAGATTGTGTTCGAGAGATTGCTAGACAGCTTGGTTTGAAAGAGAAAGATATTGGGTTTGCTGGCAGTAAAGATAAGAATGCAGTTACTTCGCAGCTGATTTCTATAAAGAATGTTTCTAAAGATAAAATTAGTAAAATAAATGTAGACAATTGTGAATTAAAAGTTCTTGGTTTTGGAAACAAACCAATTTCTTTGGGAGATTTAGAAGGAAATAAATTTGAGATTGTGGTTAGGGATTTGGATGATTTTAGGGTTCAAGAAACTAATTTTGTAGCCAATTACTTTGACGAACAAAGGTTTTCTGTACATAACGTTGATATTGGCAGACATTTAGTTCGGAAAGAGTTTAAAGAAGCTGTTCAATTGATGGATGATACTAGAAGTGATGAACATTTATCTAAACATGAAAAAGATTTTATTGGTGCAATGAAGAAACTTCCTAAGAGACTATTGTTTATGTATGTGCATGCATATCAATCTTATCTGTGGAATGAAACCCTTGCAGAATATTTGAGAAAGAATTGTTCTGTTAGTAAGGAAGTTTCTTATTCTTTAGGAAAATTTGTTTTCGTTTCTGAGAAAAAAGATTTTAAAGTTCCTTTAATCGGATTTAATGATAGTTTGGTTACAGAAGAAATAAAAGAAATAATTAATCAAATCATGAAAAAAGAGAACCTTAAACATCTTGATTTTGTAATTAAACAAATTCCTGAACTTAGTATGGAAGGGGATTTAAGAGAAGCATTTGTTGATGTTGAAGATCTCAAAGTAGGGAAAACAGAAAAAGATAAATTGAATTTCGGAAAAAAGAAAATTAAAGTTTCATTTAGTTTAAGAAAAGGAAGTTATGCAACAATTGTTATAACGAAACTAATAAATACTTCTAAATAATACATTAAAAGAGGTGATTTAAATGGGTTTAGTACAATTGTTTAATTATAAACGGAAAAGATTTACATTGTTGGATGTTGCTTCTGATGAGATCGCAATAATGGCTTTTGCTTTTTTGGTTGTAAAATATTGGACGACAGCAACATCATTAGCTTGGTATTGGTATGTGGTTATAATGATTGTCTTTTGGATCAAACCAATAATGGCTATGATTAAAAATTAAGAGGTGAATAAAAATGAATCCAATGGAAATAATTGCTTTAGTGATCGCGGTTTTGACTTTGTTAAAAGTGTTAGTGTTTATGTTTAACCCAAAATGGTTAACAACAATGTTAGAAGTAATGCACAAATACATTATTTTACAAGGAATATTTGTAACTGCTGCTATTTTGGCTTTAGGAATTTATTTAGTATTATTTATGGGTCCTGTGATGTTAATTGTAGCAGCACTATTCGGAATGTTAACTTTTGCTTTAGTTTTAGTAATGTCTCCAAAGTTATATTTAAAATTTGGTAAAGATGTAATTAAAAATAGAAAAGCATTAATCCCTGTGTTTGTTGTTTGGGGAGTGTTATCAGTTTTAACGCTGTGGAAGCTGTTTGGATAAAAGATTAAGTTTATAACTTTACATACACGTCAGACTCACTCTTTGTTTGAAGCGAAAGTAATGTGGCGCCTCTCCGTAGGAGCCAACCCACTCCACAATTGCTATCACAAAGTGTTGATATCGTTCGTAATTTGACGGCGTATGTAAAGCTAACAAAGCCACATTACAATTAGGGAACATTTATATATCTTCTTTTTTTCTTTATCTTAAAATGAGTGTGATACTTTATACTATTATATCTGTAATTATTGTGTCTTTGATTTCTTTGTTAGGAATCTTGTTCTTTTTATTACAGAAATCTACTTTAAAGAGAACCCTGTTATTTTTAGTAAGTTTATCTGCCGGATCATTGTTTGGCGGTGCTCTATTACATTTGCTTCCTGAAGTTGTTGAACATGATGGTTTTACGTTAACTGTATCTTTATCTGTATTGGCGGGAGTAATAATCTTTTTTCTAATTGAAAAGTATGTTCATTGGCACCATTGTCATGACCCTTCCTGTCAAGGACACAAACATCATTTAGTTGTTATGAATTTAGTTGGAGATGGTGTACATAATTTCATTGACGGTTTAATTATTGCTGGAAGTTATTTAGTAAGCATCCATCTGGGGATAGCGACAACCATTGCCGTAATTTTACACGAAGTTCCGCAAGAGATTGGCGATTTTGGAGTTTTAATATATTCTGGGTTAAGTAAGCTGAAAGCACTATTATGGAATTTGGGTTCTGCTTTACTTGCTGTAATCGGTGCGATAGTAGGTTTATATTTTGGTAGTTCAGAAACTTTTTTACATTTAATTATCCCTTTCGCTGCTGGTGGATTCATTTACATTGCTGGTTCTGATTTAATTCCAGAATTACATAAGAAATGTGGAGTAAAAGATTCTTTCTGGCACATTGTTGCTTTGTTGCTTGGGATTGGGATTATGGTTGCATTGAAGTTTATTGGGCATTGAGTTTAAAACTTGTTATACGCAGCGAACCTTTGATGGTGAGCGGAGTTTTTTATTTGTCGGGAATGTAGTTGGTAC
>CAZIMI010000027.1:0-10814 GCA_964540325.1 uncultured Methanosarcinales archaeon
GGGTACTTAAGAAGTTTACTTAACATAAAATTATCTATATCCAATGAGTGAGTGGTACGGCGAGTCTTGTCGCAAGCCATTTTCTCGAGAATCACCACCGAGAGTATTGTCAAACTATGTTAAGCTTGATATAGACTCTAGGCGGTACCACTCATTAAAAAAATTATGTCAGAATTTAACTGGTTAAATAATCTTTAACTGCATTTAAATCTTTTTTTGATTTGAATTCTTGATGTGCTTGAGCAAATGCTTTAGCAGAAACCCCTTCACAGATCAAAACCAAAGTTCTGGCAACATTGGGAAATAAGTTGGTGTTCATAATTCCATTTTGATCAATCTCAATATGGTGATAAGAAAACTGATATGACCTTCCACTAAAATCAACTGTTACTAAGCCAACAGGAACAGTTCCCTCTTTTCCATTCTGAGAATATTCGGGTTTTAGCTGTTCTGCATGAATTATTTCAGTTAAGTTTGGATCGTATCTCATTTTAAGAATTTAATTTGAACTATATTGTTTAATCTTTTCTTTATCTTGTTCATCCATTACCAATTCTGCATCAATTTCCTCTAAACTAATTCCTTTCTTATAAATTCTTTCAGCCATAGAAAATGAGTCAAAACTTATTCCTAAGTAAGACTTTAAGACTTTAAGTTGTCTTTGATGGTAATGGCCAATTTTATCTGGTAAACAATCAAGTGCTAAATAATTAAAGAATATTGAACCAGAACGAGTTTTTACCACTAACCCTATTGGCATCTCGCCACCTGTTTCTTCAGGATTATATTGGTGTTCTTTTTTAATAAACTTTGGTGCTTCTGCTTCTGCGTCCCAAGTTGGATGGAACAAATCCAAATTAACCACCTTATCGATTGTTTCTGGCATTTTGATCTAATCTTAAGAAATATTTTATAAATGTTTTCATGGATAAACTTTTTATAGTTCTAATTAATTTAAGATATAATGCCTCTCGCTCCAGATTTAGAAAGAAAAATAGCAGAAATCAAAGAAGCAAGATTAAGTAAAGTTACCATTGACTCAAAAGATCCAAATCATATTACTGTTTCTTATGGAGAATCTTTAGCTGCTGATTTTAGAAGTACAAGTGAAAGTAATCAATTCTATTTGGATGAGAAGTATAAAAAAAATTAAATCTTTCCAAAGTAAAATTCTCAGAAATCTTTATAAATGGTTCTTTGTCCCTACTAAATGATGGTATTAAATTCAATTGATAATCTTATTTTGAATCAGTTTGAAAAAGTTAACCAATGGTCTCATAAAAAGTTTGGTAAGACTAAGTATGATCTTGCTCAGTATTGTGACGATTTATGTAGTGGAGTAACAATAGGCGGAGGAACTTACATTGGAATTATGGGTTACTTAGCTCAAAATACTTCAACTATGGGTGTTGGAGCATTACTGAATATCCTGGGCGCAGGTTTTTTTTCTTATACTAGAAAAAGAAATCAAACAGAACAAGAAGTAGAACTTGAATATGTTGAACAAAGTGGGGCGTCTCCTGCTCTTAGATTAAACTGTTTGAGACCAATATTTTTATTAACAGGGGAGTATTTTGTTTACAGAGGAGTATTATGTCTTAATGGTTTCAACGGATCTGGCGATGAAGAACTCATAAAATTAATAGGACAAGAGAATTACTCTTTATTAGGCGGATTAGGAATGTCGGCTAGTGGTTTGGTATGGCTTTTTAACACTGCAAGTGATTATTTTAGATCGTGTACAATGTTTCCACCAAAAAAACAAAAAAGCAAACTTCTTGATAAAATCAAAAGTTTCTTTAGACCAACATCAGAATTAAGTCCACAACCAGTTGAACCAAATGGAATGCCTTTCGAATACCAAATAGCAATGGCATATATGTAATTAAAAAATCACATCTTTCCTAGGACTTCTTCAATCTTCTCTTTCAACTGCGGTGCTTGAGAAAAGCCAACGATTCGATCAACTTCTTTTCCGTCTTTGAAAACAACTAAACAGGGAATACTTGAAATGTTGTTTTGTTGGGCAATCTCCGGTGATTCTTCTGTTGACAATTTAGCGAATTTAAGTTTGCCTTCAAACTCTACACTAACTTCTTCAAATATCGGGGCAAGCATTCTGCAGGGACCGCACCAACTCGCCCAGAAATCTACGATTACTGGTAAATCTGATTTGACAACTTCTGTTTCAAAATTTTCTTTGTTTAATTCTAACATTGTATCTTTACCTCACTTTATAATTTGTTATTAAAAATCTTTTGATATATAAATTAAATGGTATATGGTTTGATTGTTAAAAATTTTTGCACTACTGTGAAAAGTTTTATATACCTTAGAATTTTACTTTATCATATGGGGATGGACTTTGTTTGCAGATTAATAACGATTGAAGATGTATTGAAATGTTCTTATGGTTTGAATAAAACGGAAATCACTATTCTCAAATATTTGATTGAAGAAAAAGAAGAACTTTCTATTGAAGATATCCAAAAGAAAATCAAGAAAGACCGGACAACCATTCAAAGAAGCGTGAAAAAGCTTTTTGAACAAAACCTAATCAAGAGAAGACAAATTAATTTGGATAAAGGTGGTTATGTTTTTATTTATTCATCTAAACCCAAAAATGAACTAAAAGAAAAGATCATCAAAATCTTTGATGGGTTTAAAGAATCTGTTGGTAACGAGATTCAAAGATGGTGATTTAAGCATCAAATCTTTCTTCTCTTCGATAATAATTAGCTAATTTTAGGAAACTGTCTGTAGTTTCAATTGTTTGCATTAAACCACGATACTCATCATAAGAAAGTTTTTCGTGTGGAGATAGCTGAAGATGAAATTGTTCTCCATTAGTTAGTGTTAAGTTATAATTTCTTTCATCATCACTGGTTAAAACTAATAAGAACCCTTTAATTGTTTTTGTTTCTTCAATCTTTTCTTCTAACCAATCTGCCATTTTCTTAAACTTCTTTTTATTTTTTCTAGGAGAATTATAAACCTTTTTTTTTAAAAAGCTAGATTGTGAATGTATAATTAAAAAATGAGTGATGCGGCGAGTCTTATTGTAGGTATTAATTTGATAATCGCCACCGAGAGTATCGTTCTAGCAGTTTAACTTGATATTGACTTTGGGCTGCATCACTCAAAAATAATTGTGCGATTGTAAAGAAACCTTTATATACTATTTTTATTTAACAATAGATAATGAAAAGAGGTGTACTATTATTAGCGATATTGATTCTACTTAGTTCGCTAGCTTTAGCGGAAGGTGATTGTGTTTATTATTTCTATGGTGATGGTTGTGAAACCTGTCCTGAAGTAACCCATTTCTTAGATGATTTAAAGACAAATAACCTGGATTTGAATGTTAAAGATTTTGAAGTGTACTATAATACAGACAATTTAAAAGAATTACAAAAGTTTTTTAACGTTTATTCTGTACCAAAAGAAGAACAGGGTTTGCCAGTTGTTTTTATGCCTAAAAGTTATTTTGTTGGTCATGAATCTATCTTGAATCTCTTGGAAGCAAGGATTAAAGATAATGAGGACGATTCCTGCCCTTCATTAGAGAAAGGGGAAGTTGTTGGAATTATCGGCCAGAGTTCGACTAAAAGCGTCTTGGAAAGGTTAAATTTCTTAACAGTTTCAGGTTCAGCATTGGCAAATGCTTTTAATCCTGGGGCTTTAGCTTTATTCTTAGTTCTATTAGTGTTAATCGTAGCTATTAAAGATCGTGAAGATATGTTAAAGAAAGGTTTTCTGTACATTTTAGGCATTTATCTTGCTTATTTGCTTTTTGGCATGGGCTTGTTTGCCTGGTTTGGCTATTCAGGAATTGGAACACTATTCTCTAAGATTATTGGTTTTTTAGCAGTACTATTCGCTTTGGCAATGATTAAAGGATTCTTTGTTAGTTGGGAAGTTACTTTTCGAAAAATTAAGAAAGAAACTAAAACCAAGTTTAAGAAAATTAAATGGACGATTCTCTCCCCTTACGGAGTTTTGTTGACTGGTTTTATTTTGTCTTTCCTTACATTTACTAGACCTAACAAAACTTATCTTTTAATTCGTTTTTTGTTTATGGAAGGTTCAACTAGATACATTGCAGTTCCCATTTTATTATATTACTTGATTATATTTTTGCTGTTTATGGTAATTGTTTTGGTTTTAGTTTATTTGTTCAAAGAACACAAACAGAAAAAAGCTAAAGAGCAACATCCCCAACATGAAAGAAAAGCTGAACTCTGGCACGGACATTACATTAATATCATCAATTTTGTGATTGCAGCAATTATGTTGGTTTTGGGATTGGTTGTTATCTTTCTATAAGTACAATTACAGATAATAAACTTTATATAACTCACTTATTTCTACCTTAAACATATGGTGCTTGAGAAACTAGGAGATTCCTTAAAGAACACATTAGGTAAAATAGCTAAATCAGTTTTTGTAGATGAAAAACTGATAAATGAACTGGTAAAAGATATTCAGCGTGCTTTATTACAATCAGATACAAATGTCCAGCTAGTTTTTGATTTAAGTAAAAGAATTAAAGAGAGAGCTAAAGAAAAAACTCAGCCTGGAATTACTAAAAAAGAACAATTAGTTAAAATTGTTTATGAGGAATTAACCAACTTTTTAGGAAAAGAAGTATCTGAAATTAAGATTGAGAAAAGGCCGACCCAAATAATGCTTGTTGGTTTGTTTGGTTCAGGAAAAACTACTACTACTGGCAAACTGGCTAAATTCTATAAGAAACGAGGTTTAAAAGTTGCCGTGATGCAAACAGATACCTGGCGACCGGCTGCTTATGATCAGTTAGAACAGTTAGCTAGAGATGTGGGCGTTGATTTCTTTGGAATTAAGAAAGAAAAAGATCCAGTTAATATCTATATGGCTTTTGAAGATAAAATTAAAGATTATGATATTGTTATTGTTGATACTGCTGGTAGAGACGCTTTATCCGACGATTTGATTGAAGAATTAAACCAAATTAACTCTACTGTTAAAGCAGATGAACGTTTGTTGGTAATTTCTGCTGACATCGGTCAAGCTGCTCAGAAACAGGCTCAGGCTTTCCATGACACATGTAATGTAACCGGTGTAATTGTTACTAAGATTGAAGGAACTGCTAAAGGCGGCGGTGCATTATCAGCATGTGCAGTAACTCATGCCCCAATTAAATTTATTGGTGTTGGTGAGAAAGTCGACGATTTAGAACTCTTTCACCCGGAAAGGTTTGTTGGTAGACTAATTGGTTTTGGCGATTTGGAATCATTATTAGAGAAAGCTAAAGAAGTAGTTTCTGAAGAAGACGCTAAAGAGATGCAGGAAAAGTTTCTGAAAGGCGACTTTAATTTAATTGATTTGTATAACCAAATGAAATCTCTGAAAAAGATGGGTTCGTTTAAGAAAATCATGGGCATGATTCCGGGGATGAGTAATATGAATCTGCCAAAAGAAATGTTGGACGTTCAAGAGGGCAAGTTAGAGAAATGGAAATTTGCTATGGACTCAATGACTAAAGAAGAGTTGGAAGAACCGGATCAGATTGGTGCAGATAGGATTGATCGGATTGCTTCCGGTTCAGGGATTTCTGTAAGAGAGATTAGAGAATTATTGAAACAGCATCGTCAAAGCAAAAAGATGATGAAGATGTTTAAGGGAGAAAAAGATATGGGTAAGATGATGAAGAAGATGAAAGGCAAGATGCCGCAAGGGATGGGGTTTTAGGGTTTTTAATTACAATAATCTTTAAATAGTTACTTTTATTCTTTTTTTATAATGGGTTTAGATAAATGGTTAGAAGACATGAAAAATGATGTGGTTTCTGTAGCTTTTTCTATTGACAAGTTATCTTGGGATGAAGTTGAAAAAAAATACTCTGAAAGGACCGGATTAACCGAGCCTAAAACAATTGTCTGGGGGCTAATGTCCGCTTATATGACTGGAAATCTTTTTGATGATAAAGAAATGGCTGAAGCTGCAAAGAAGATTTTACAAGTAAAAATTTCTGATTTAGAAGAACGACTTCCTTGGTATGAAGTAATGTTTAATATTATGGATAAAGGTAATTTCTGTGATGGCACAGATTATGAAGCTGCAGGACCTTATTATTTTAGACTTCAACCAGATGACCACAACGAACTTTCGGATTATTTAGTAGAAAAGACTAACTTAGACAAAGATAATGCGAGTTGGGCAGTACAACGTCTTTCAAAAGAGATGGCATATATGCCAGGGGCACAATATGATTCATACAGAATCTTCTGCCCTCCAGAACAACATAGAGCACGAAAAATTGCAATTATTTGTAGATACTTACACTTGCCAATGAGTGCTATTATTACTGTTCGCAATGAGGACCGAGTAGCTGATTTCTTTTATGAAAGTATTACAAAAAGATTAAATCCGCAACTAACTGTTGCTGAAAAAAGTATTTGAAAAAGTAGTTCTATAGGAGACACTTTTGGATACAGGTTAATTAATCCATGGCTACTTCTTTCCGATACCCACATTTCTTACAATAAGATACTTCGTACATTCCATCTGAGAACTTATGTTGGCCGACATGTAAAGGGTGATCACATTCTGGGCAATTTGTTTGTTGCATTTTAGTTAAGATCTTTCTTTAACTAAATAAACTTTATCATTTTCTCTAACTAAGAAATCTGTTTTAATTGTGATTATTGTTCCTTTTTGTGCTTTTTCTACTTTTCCAGAATCATCATGTATCTCTTCAACAATTAATTCTTCGTATCCAGTAGTTGGACCAATGAAAGCAATTTTGTCTCCAACTTTCACTTCTTCACATTCAACTTTAAATTCTGCTGCGGAAATTTTCTTATAGAAGTTACTGACTTTTCCGATTTGAACTTTCTTAGTTGTAGATTTACTTCCATAAAGATCTGCTCGTTGATGATATGGATAATCTACAAAGAATCCTGTTGAGAAATCTTTATTGTATACTTGTTTAAGTTTGTTTGTCAGTTTTTCAATTAATTCTATATTAAATTCATTATTTTTTATTGCTTCAATTGCCTCTCTATAAACAGAAACAACTTTAGAAACATAATTCGCTCCTCGATTTCTCCCTTCTATTTTAAAACAATCAATGAATGTTAGTTTGTCTAATATTGAAAGTGTACATAAATCTTTGGCAGACATAATAAAATTATTATTCATAACCATTTCATTATTTTCTTCATCGATTACTTTGTATTCCCTTCTGCAGGGTTGTAAGCACTCTCCTCTATTAGCGGATTTGTTGAATAATTCTTCTGACATAAAACATCTTCCAGAATAAGAAATACATCTTGCACCGTGGATGAAAGTTTCTAATTCTACTCCTAAGTTTTCTTTGTTGATTTTATCTTTTATTTCTTTTATATCTCCCAATGAACATTCTCTTGCTAAAACAACTCTTTCTATTTGTTTGAATTTGTTTTTAAGAGTCTTCAAAGAATTAAAGTTACTGATAGAAGCCTGCGTAGAAATATGAATTGGAATCTCTAACTCTTCACACAACTTAATTACAGCGAAATCCCAGCAGATAACTGCATCTATGTTTGCTTCTTTTAACCTGGTAAGGATTTCTTTTAATTGTTCTAATTCGGATTCATAAATGATTATATTAATCGTACAATAAGCTTTGACATTATTCTGATGACAATATTGGATAACTTCTTTTGCTTCTTCTAATTTAAAGTTATTGGCAGCAGCCCTCATATTGAAATTCTTAATTCCAAAATAAATTGCATCACAACCTGCTTTAACTGCTGCAGTTAACATGCTTCTGTTTCCTACTGGAGCTAATAGTTGCATTTTTTACTTTCCTTCACTGCTCGTAATACTTGTTCTGGGGTGATTATTTTTCCTCTAAAGGACTCTTCTTTCATTTCTAGAATTTCTTCAATTGTATGAGTGCTTTCAAGCACAGGAATTGGAAGAATAATCTCTTCGAGAACCTTTTCCAGGAATGGTCGCATTGGATCTCTTTCTAAGATATCTCTATTCGACCTACGCAACCAATATTGAAACTCAAGAGAACTATATTCGGTTTCTTTGTTTAATGGAAATGATTGATAACCTTTTGGGTCAACTGTTATCTGACAAGAAAAGTTCCAATAACCAATATCATTTTCTTCCCAGACAAGAGTGTATTCCCCGCTGTTAAAAGATTTGGTTTTATTTTGCGTTACTGCTATTGCTAATGAATCCGGGCTTTCAATTACCACTCTTGGATCTACTAATCCAAATTCTTCTTTACCAAGATCATAAAGACGATCATAAAGAGCTTCATCTTTTGGTACAAGAACATTTTTCAGTAATGTAATCATTTTATATCTAATTTAGTTTGTTTTTTAAAAATCTAATTAAGATTATTTAACATTCTTTAAGAATTCTTCTCTTGTTATTTGTAAATCATGTTTAATTATTTTATTTAATAAACCGCGATCTAAATCTTCGTTAGGATGGTTGGGAATCACTGTAGTTCTTCCATCTGGGTGGCCAAAAAACATATGGCTTCCTTTCTGTCTTTTAAATTCAAATCCTAGTTTTTCAAGAATTTTAGTTATCTCCTTTGCTTTCATTAAAGGCAATTTAGAAGACATCTTATGCCTCAATTTCGACTTGTTGAATGCCTAAGAATGTACTTTTAATTTCAGAATCCTCCCCATTAGACTCTAAATACAAAGAGATTGCTTCTTTGGTTCTTTCAATTAACTCGTCATGAGTTTTTGCTTGAGTATGACAACCTGGAAGTCCAACTACTTCAGAAATTAAATATCCATCTTCTCCTTGTTCAACAATCACAGTAAATTTTCTTGCCATCTTCTTCATATAATATTCTGAATTTAAATAATTTTCGGAGAAATCTTGTAATATTCTAAACCTCAATAATTCTTCCCTTCCTTCCAACATTAACCACTTTAGTTTTACCAATAACTTCTTCTATTCCGTCAGTTTCATGGATATGACCACATAGATGTAAATCTGGATTCAGTTCTTCAATAGCTTTTCTGATTCCCTCACTACCTGGAAATACCCCCAAACCAATAATACTGCCTTCAGGTTGAGTGTGAGTTAACATAATTTTCTTTTTTACATCTGTTAAAGAATCGTGTGCCTTTTTCAAAGTTTGAAAAACATCTTTTTCACTTAATTGATGCGGTCCAATATTACCATAACCGCAGCCAAAAATTCCAATATCTCCTTTCTTGAAAACATAACCATGCATATTTTTTGCACCATACTTTTCTACAAGAAAACCGATTTCTGCCATCCCTTCCCAATTACCTGGAATTAACCCCACTTCTAAACCTTTAGCTTTAAACGGACCAACTAAACCTTCTACATTTCCTTCATCATCTACTAGATCGCCGGCTAGTAAAACTAAGTCTACATTCTCTTTTTCAGCTTTATCTGCCATCTCTTTGACAAGATGTTTATCGCCGTGGATATCGCTTAAAGCTAAGATTTTCATAGTATTATCAGAACAATTCTACTTTATAAATCTTTTGGTTTTGTTATTGATGGGTGGTGAAAATAGAGTATTTATCTTCTCTTTTTTCCCAATTGATACAAAGCCCTCTCTTTATCTGATCCTGGAATTAAAGTTTCATTAATCTTGCAGCCATAAAAATCGGCATTAGAACCAAATGAATGGGTTCTACTTGGATCAAAAGCATCACATGGAACATTATCATTATCACAAGAATATTTACAGAAATATCTTTTACTTCCAGGAGCTTTTAATCTCTGACTGCCATTATTCTCACGGCAAGTATTGAATTTATTATCAATTGTTTTCATTTATAATCGCATCCGTAACAAGCAAATCCTTTAAAAGTTCCGTCATTATCTCTGGCTCTAACAATCCCTACTTGATTCCTATTTAGGTGTTCACACCAATTATTTTTTCGATCCATAGATAACTCACATAATCCAATCTCGCCATAACAAGCTTCCTGGTCACGACAGTAGGCAGTAGTTCCGGGATGAAACTTCATAAATTCCTTAGTCCTGGGTATATCTGGGTATCCAACCATTTTGATTAATATCTAAGAACTCTTTTATTAAATATTCCTATTCAAAGCTTAATTCTTGATAACCATGAATATCTAATCTTGAAACTCCTTTTCCTCCCAATATTGTTTCCCCATCAACGTTAACAACTTCTTTTGCGAATTCAAGAACATCTTCCAGATGTTTTCTTAGTTCAGTATCACCCATTTCTGGGAAATATTCTGTATTTAATCTTTGTTTAATTTCTGGAGTTACATAACCAAGACAACAACAACTTACACTTTTTAATTCCTCGGTTGTTTCGTTACCAAATAAAAGATGATAAGTTCCTTCTGTTGAGTCTTCATCTTGACATACTCCAAAAACATAATCTGGAAAACAATCTCGAAAATTATGTTTCGCTAGGATACCAATTTGAGGAGGAACTCCTGAGCGAAAATAAGTGTCTTCTTCAACTCCTGTAAAAAGTCTTAATTTTTTAGTAAATGCTTCTTTAATGGTAGGAAGTGTTTTTTCACCAGGAAAAAATTCACCAATTGTCGTCCAAAAACTAAATTCTTGTGCTATCCCATCCGAAGAGAAACTTCCAGCCATACCTAAAGCAACTAAGCTCGATAAATCTCTAACTTTGTGTTCTGGTTCTTCTCTAGGCGTACTAGCCCCAGACCAACCACACGCATCATGAACTAAAGTATCATAACAAAAAGTAATTCCAGTTCTATTTTTAGCTGCTAGTATTAAAGTCATCTTCCTATTAATCTATCTAGAACTCTTTTATCTTTTCTTCA
>CAZIMI010000028.1:0-10180 GCA_964540325.1 uncultured Methanosarcinales archaeon
CTGGATCTCTCAACCATGTTCTCAAAAGGCTTTATTGCTTTATAATATTTTTTATACCACTTTTGTTCTCATCAAAAAATGTTGTAGGAATAGTTTCCCCATAATAATCTAATCTGTTCCGATAAAAAGACATTTTAGATATAAGCATGACCTCGTGTTCCAAATCAGGGTTTTCCTTACTAAAAAAGCTGATTAAACATTGATGGTTCTTTGACCTTAATCCGTTTTGTAAAAGATAAGCCACTAATAACTCTTTGATTACTTCGTAATAACCCTCAACAATAAAAGAGATGGTTTTTTCATCCGGTACTAAAGAATCAATCAAGTCCATACGCAAAAAAGCTTTCTCTTTAATAGAATTAATTCTACCAGAATCTACTTCCACTTCCCTAATAAATTCCTTTTCGCATTGATTCCAATCCATTAATCCCATCTATCTCACCTTAAAGCTCCCAGACAACTTTATTCCGTTAACCACATTATTAAACAAATTATCATGTAACTTGTTAATACTCGTCTTAAGATGCAACTCAATATTATGTTTCAGTTTTCTTTCAAACCCACCCAAATCCAATTTTTTCTTACTATGACTAACTACAAACAAATCCAAATCACTTTCTTTAACAGATTCTCCTTTTCTAAAACTGCCAAACAAAATGATGGTTTCTGGAGTTAATTCTTTCACTAAATAATCTATCAACCCTGCCTCAAACATTTTTTCAATATAATAATGCGTTTTTTTAATCTTAAAATAATTTGAATTGGTGGATTGATTATCTTTATTAACCAACTTTTCTGATTTTAACTGATCCAGATAATTCTTAATAGTTGACTTTGGTATTTTTGTCTTTTCCGCAATTTCACGAATAGTAAAGTTTTCTAAAGGGTGTTCATAAAACAACTCTTTAACTTTGTCCAACTTATTGGACTTAAGTCCAGTTTTCTTGGACACACGTACAGTTCTTTTGGACAATTGTTTAACCATATTATATAACCTTCATTCTTCTTCCTCTGCCGCAGGTTCAGGAGTAGGTACAGGGGTCGCTTCTTCCGCTGCAACTGTGGGTTCAGGTTTAGGAACAGGCGCAGTAGCAGCAGGTTCACTTACAGCAGTAGCATCTTCATAAGCCACTTCTTCCTCTCCACCAGGAACAAGTTCATCCAAATCAATACTTTCAGCAATCTTACAGTATGGAGAACCAGTAACGTCCGGCCGACTTTCTATTGAGGAAATAATTGAATTGATTATTGTCAAAACTTTATCTATTCCAGTAAGAACTTTACAGGCAGTATATTTTCCTGGTTCTGGGGAATAATCTGCAAAACAAATCGCACCGCAAACTAAAACCTCTGCTATAGTAATATACCCTAACGGCGAACTAAAAGCAGCTTTCAACATCTTACCAATATAAGCCATCCCGCCAAAGATAGCAAAGTCAAATGCCGGTCCCCAAACAAACTCGCACATCTGTAAATCATAAAGTTGGTCACAAGCTTCCATGGTAGCAATTCCCGCAGGAACTTCCCGACCATAACAAATTATTTTTCGGCAATGAACCTCTCTTGCTTTATTAACATTGTATAATATTCCTGGTACACATAAACCAAGACCAGAAGCATACATATTCTCATACAATGATGTTGCCGGCACTCCTAAAGGGCCTCTTCCAGAAGCTAAATTATAAGCGTCAAGCACCTGTTTCTGCCACCAGCCATAAGGACCAAGATCAATTCCTGGTTGAGGATTACAGTTCAAAATTTGGAGAGGTATTTGAATGTATTTAATAAAAGTCCACATAGATTCTTGGCTCTGATCTACAACCATACATTGGCCCCTTAATGCCAAACCAATTTTTACACCAAAGCTAGCGCCAACTACACTTCCTGTTGCTGTTTCCTCAACAACTTTTGCATTCATAACAAAACTTTCACTAAACAAAGTAGCAAACTGACTAACAGTAACAATTATCTGTAAAATATTAAAACCCCAGTTCAACCATTTAACTACAATATCAGCCCAAGAAAAAGCATCAGCAAACTTCATGAAATCTGATCCTTTAATATCTTTAATCTTTTTCTTCAAACTTTCGTCAACCGCTCCTAAAGTGCTGAAAGAAAAACTTACCGGTAAAATCACGTCCTGCAATTCTGCCACCTGTAAGGCGTCTTTACCAACTTTAGAAAAGATTTTCATTCTGCAAAGATACTCAGCAAAAGCTTCTTCAAAGTCTTGATTTGCAGGAATACCTAACTGCGAATAAGCTTCAAACGGATCAAACTCTAAAATTAAATTCACTACCGGTGAACTTTCACCATCAATAAAATTTCCCCCATAAATTAATGATCTTCTTAAAGTAGGTGCAGAGTCAGCAGCAACAACAATATCTTTCGGGCCAACTTTAGATAAAGTAACTTCTTTCGGAGCACAATCAACCAGTTCCATCTTTAAGGCTTTAACTTTATGATCATTAGGTTCAAAAGTAACTTTAAACGGTGCTTTACTGTTAGTAATCTGTGCTGCATCTAAGTCCACAAAACTAAGTAAAGATTTTGGTCTGCCGTCAACTTCCCAATAATTAGGATTATCTTCAGTGCTTAACCCTAAAACATCAAAATGGATAACTGCACCATCCTTACTATCAATAATCTTTTCAGCATTCTTAACCGTATCCGGCCAGACACTGGCATCATTACCAGCAGTATCCTGAACTTTCATTTTCAACTTAATCGCAGCAGGACCGCTTCTGATACCTTCCGTTAAAAATTCACACTCCCATTTACCTTCAACACGATTGCAATTATCTTCAGTAAAAGCTAACCAACCGTCTCCTAAATCACGAGTGTACATATCTTCAAGATAAAGAGTTTTAGCATCATTAACAACGTCGTCCAAATCTAATAACACCACTAAACCAGAAATCTCAGTAGCAGTCATTAAAATCTTAATTTGGTCGTTGCTTTGAAAATAATTTTTATCTCCAACATCTGAATATCCATAAATTTCTAACTTTTCAATTTTTGGACCGGCAGTATCAATAACCAAATCTACTGTTGACGCTTCACCATCATTACCAACATTATCTTCAAAAGTTTCCAAATTAATCTGGGCAACACCGGCAGAAGTAAAACTTTTTCCAGCTTCCCAATAACATTCAATCCCTTCATTAGTTACTTCTCATTCCTTTTGCGGTTGAGATGTGCTTTTACCTAAACTGCCCTGGTTTGCTGTTATTCCATTTTCAGAAATACCTGAACCTGATTCTCTAGAAACTAAAACAATCCTTTGTTTACCGCTCTTAATATAACTCTTTTCATCAAAAGTCCTTTCACCACCAAAGAATTCTAGCTGTGGCGGAGAAGTATCTTTGGTCATACTTTTAGATAAAGTTCTCTCTGCAATGTTACCATATTCGTCAGCAGCAACAACCTTAATTGTAATAGAACTTTCAGGATTAACCTCAACATTTTTCCAGGTACAGTTCCATAAATTATCTGTTTCATCGTTAGGTTCACAATCACCTAAATCTCCTTCCAAAGCTGCCTGGTTAGAGAAAGCAATCACTTCAAAATCATTAGTCTCAACTATACTAACAGTAATATCAGTTTCCTGAATAAACTCGCCGATAAATTTGCCAAAACCTGCTAATTGCAAATCATCATTGATTTCAGGTTTAACAAAATCAGCATCAAAACTTACTACCGGACTGGTAACAGCATGACCTAAATGATCTTCAGCTTTAATTTTTACTCTTTTCTGCCCTTCACCAGTAAAAGTGGCTTGTAGTTGTTTACCAAACCCACTATCATCAGCATAATTAAACTTGTTTAAACCTATTTCAAACTCGCCTAAAGTTTGCAATACACTACCAGAATCTGCATCAATAATATCAATTTTCTTAATACCTACTGCCGGTACGTCCGCTTTAGTTTTATCTTTAACAGTAAAATCTATTTCTACACCTTCAGTGTTTTGTTTAACAGTTAATCCAGAAATCTTGGGAGCGGAACCGTCTGCTCTAATAATATCTCCGTTAGATGGTGCAGGTTCAATCTTATATCCAAGAGCATCAACCGCTTCATAAACTACTTGGAAAGTATATTCAGATTCTTTAATCCCGTCAGATAAAGGGCTAAGATATTCACAAGTTACACCCAAAGGACTATCAGTACAGGTCGCAAATTCAGCTTCATTACCAGCAATTTTAATCTTTACATCTTTAGGATCAACAGTTCCTTCAGAAACATCACCAATCACAGCTTCAACCGTCCAAACATCACCTTCTGCATCAAGATAGCCCCATAAACCTTTCTCACCCTGATTCTTGGTTATCTGGACATTAACCGCTAAAACATTTGCTGAATAGATTGGCAGACTGACAACTAAAGCAATAATAAATATTCCGATTAAACTCCATACTTTTTGTTCGTTTATTTTTTTCATCTTCAACTATATATTGGTTCTAAAGCTGCCCTTATATCCGGAATTACTGCTGAAACGTTGGAAATCATTCCTGGCACACGCATATCTTCCGCGATTATTCCTGAAACTGTTGTTCCGCCTTTAACTTTATATTTTTCAGGAATAGATAAGATATCCTGCGCAGGCATGTAAAATGTTATTTGATTAGCAGTGTAAAGATCTTCAGGAGTAATTTCTAAAAATGTAGCAGGCATTCCCCAATTTAAGTTTCCAGTAACATAATTTTCCAATACTTGTCCCTCAAAATCCATACATTCTTGCTCTTCCCTAGTTAAAATATCGTAACTGAAACAGCGTTTATCATCAGGAATAATTATTTCCCGGTTTAATGTTAAAAATCCTGAAACTTTGTAAATTCCGGGAACAAGATCCACTTCTTCAATTTCATTGCCCCTAACATTTATTGACGTAAAAAAATCTTCTTCAATAAAACCTTCATTAAATCCTCTTACCCGTTCCAACATTAAAACTGCTTCCTCTTCATCAAACAAATCTTTTTCTTTTCTGATAAATGTATAGTCATTATATTTTGTTAAGCTACCATCAGCTTCAAATTCAATCACCGGATCACCTAAAAACAAGTCCTGTTCAGTATTAAAGAAACATGCTTTTCTAGCTTTCTTACAAGAAATGTCTTTATACACTAAAGCATCATACTCATCACAAACTAAAGGTGTAATACATTTCTTAAACTCTTTTTTCTTAACTGCAACCTTAATTGATTTCTTACGATGCAATTCTATAACCCGGCCTTCAACATTAGCAGCGGCAAAACCGACGATTGATGGTTCATCAACGCCATATGTGTTGATAGGATAATAGCCGGTTAAATAATCAGCATTCGCAAAATTGATCACTCCGCCATAAGCAGCAGGATACTTTTCTTCAACAACACCGTCATCATCAGTGATACCAATTTCACATTCAGTCTGTTCAGGAATAGTAAACCCAATTTTTACCATTTCGACTGGTTCTTTACTGAAACTGTCCACTACTATAGTTTTAATCAGTTCTGTATCCTTATGTTCTTCTCCGCAAGTGGGGGGAGAAATTTTTGGAGTATAAGGTTCTATAACATCTCCACTTACCGCCGGACGATTATTTTTAATGTTGGATTCCAAAGCAAACACTAAATTGTAACCTTCACCATTAAAAGCGTATTCATCTTTAACCGTTACTAATACAGGATAACTTGCATCATAATGAGTTTCATAACGTTGCTGAGCAAAACTTAACGGCCCATAATTAACAAAGATATGTTCAGGTTCAATCTTACCTTCATCATTACTATTAGCTTTAAAATATGGTTCCCAAGCAAAATAATCGAAACTAACCTGTAAATTCTCTGCTCCCATTAATGGAATAACTGAATTATCAATAATTTTCTGGGCCAGCCTGTTTCCATCCGGAAAAGTTTGATAATAAAAATTGCTGCTTCCCAAAAATCTTATCAACGGCACATAAGAAACCAGTAAATCTTTAAATTTAATTTTCAAACCTGCTTCGTCCCAACTATACGGAGAAAATAATTGATAATCAACATCTGAAATTGGCGGAAAATATTGTGGATCTTTGTGAGAATAAATGGAAATTAACTCTAATCCGTGCCTTTCTAAGATATACTTTTCCTGCTGAGTTTCAGCAATTAAGCTGGCAGTATCATAATAATGTTTTAAATCTAATAAAATTTTTTGATAAAACTTATGGATAGTAGTTTCTGATTCGCCCTTTTTGGCTTTAACTTCCATCTCTAAAAGGAAACCCACTGAACTTTCTCCAATCTTAACATCAACTTCTTTTGCATCTTTGTTAACAATCGTAACCTCAAAACCCTGAGAAGTAAATGGTGAATAATCATCTAAACATTCTTCAAGTTTTTCTTCAACATACCTGGATAACTGGGCTTCAATACTCATTTTCGGATCATCATCATAAAACAGTTCAGGTTTTAATGAAGAATAAGTGATTTTGTTTGCCCCGTTTGGTTGAACATTATAATGCCAGTAAGGTACTTTTAACGGTTCAAGATTGATTCCGTCAGAGTTAGTAGGGTTAGATACAGAATATTTCCCCACCAAATCAGGATAAATGTAACCGCCCTGTTCCCCAAGAATTAGTAAACCTTTTTTACCAAGCTGGTTGATACAGCTTTCTGTGTATGTGTTTATTGGTTTAAAGGCGGAAGGCACTTCAGATAAACTAGGTTCGGCAGCAATTAAAATATCTTGTTTAGTTACAGTTTTAGTAAAATACATGATTCCAGCAAAGGTAAAAAGAATGATAATTCCAATAATAATAAAGATGGTAACTTGCCCCTTTTTATTTAAATGATTACCTCTAGAACTATTGCTACTAACACCACCGCTTTTTAATACCATATTTAATATTATAAGTAAATATTTATTGTTTATAAAGGTTGTTGTTTTGTTGTACCATCAAATTTAATGGCAAACATCAGCGCCAATGGAGGCACATTTTGTTCATTACTTAAATAAAATACACGAAACAAAGTGAAGTGACTAAAATTAATGAACAAAATCTAAGTGCCGTGCCCTGATGTTTGCCCAAACACAGTTAATTTGACTATACTTTGTTTTGCAGGCTTAACTCTTGCTTACATTCCACAAACCATTAAAGAATTCTTGATAAGATTTAGCTACTTGTTCAGACTTAATGAGAAAAACAGTAGGTTTATCTTTGAAAACTAAAGTTCCAATGTAATCTTTGAAAATAAAAACTCCTAAAGGGACAGGATTAAGATAATATTTGACAGTTAACCCTTTTAATGTATCAAAACCTTTGAAATGTGGTTTAACTTTAAGACTACCAATGATCTTTACTTTAATTTTCTTTTCTATTCTTCGTTGATGATGATTTTTTAATAATGTTCTTGGCTGTATCAGTGATTTGAGGATGACAAAAACAAATAACCCAATTCCCCACCAAAAAACTTACAAAGAAAGTAGCACATATGTGTATTATTATGAGAAGATTCTTGGGATTGTAATCTTCACTCTCTCGGGGGTAACCCTAAAAATCGGTAAATTTCTTCTTTCTTTTTTGGGTTTAAAGAAACATGCCATTCACCAGTTTTCTTCATTTTTAACAGAAATTCTAACTTAATTAATTCTTCCACCGCTTTCATAGTAACTTTTTGTCCCCGTAAGTGCATTGGCAAACTTTTAACTAGATTCTTTT
This sequence comes from uncultured Methanosarcinales archaeon, assembly GCA_964540325.1. Taxonomy (GTDB): domain Archaea; phylum Nanobdellota; class Nanobdellia; order Woesearchaeales; family GW2011-AR9; genus JABJOX01. The sequence continues at coordinate 7,679 of CAZIMI010000028.1, forward strand.
CCTCAGTATGAGATGCTCCCCACTTAGCTGGTTTCATACTCATTAATTTTCTCAATATTTTTTCTTGAATCGCTCTTTTTTCCATTACAAAAAATAAAAAACGAGAATTTGTTATAAACTTTACTGGTAAATGTGGTATGACAACATACCAAAATAGAAAATTTTAAATATAAGTTATGCTTCACACCAAATATGGAAGAAACAACTATCTTTAGAGAAGCACTAGGAAATTCACCAGTAATTAAAGTTTTAGATTTCCTAATTGAAGGAAGAGATTTAGATTACTCCCTAACAGATATTGCAGAAAACTCAAATATAGGCTGGACAACATTACACAGGATTTGGGACAATTTACTAACTTATAAAATAGTTGTTCCCACAAGAGAAATCGGCAGAGCAAAATTATTTAAATTAAATTTAGAAAACCCTGCAGTTAAAGAATTAATTAAAGTGTATGACACTTTACTTTATCAGGAAACTGAGAAATACTTTGAGAAACCAATAGCAAAGAATTTAATCTCGGAAAAGAAGAAAGTAGCACTTCCTGCTTAAATAACCTTCAACAAACAGGACAACCTTCTTTAACACCAGAAACAGTAATATCTTCTACTTTACTACTTAACTTCTTATCTCCGTAGAAAACATTATTATTTTTAACTAACATCTTAATTTTCAAAAATTCATCAAAAGTTATCTCTTTACTATCGTTCTCTAAACCAGCAAACTGAACAGAATCGCCGACATTACTATTTTCAGCACGCAAAATTGATACATTCTCGTGATCGTCAGCAGCAAAAATCATTGCCTCGCTTAACTCATCACGCAATTTGGCAGGTTTCATGTTCACACAGAAAACTGCTTTTTTTGCAATCAATTCAGGAATTGTTAACCATTTCTTTAATCCGGCAATTACTTGTTTAACACCAATTTTCTTGCCTAAATCAACTTTCATTAAATAAAGTGAATCTGCATTAGGATGATCTTCCACTTCTTTAATCTGCCCAACAACCATATTTAATGGAAATTTGTTTGTTGTATCTTTTATTTCAACTTTCTCTACCAACTTTTCAACTTTCTTTAACTTTCCCTTCCAAGTAAACCCTAAATCTTTCCAATCCAATTTTTTCGAACCTAAAGCAGCATAAACTTTATTAGAAAACCCAGGCAATACTGGATTTACCAAAATCGCTAAATTTCTGGCCAGATTAACACAAAAACCTACAGCTTTCTTTGACTTTAAACTATCTTTATTTTTCCAAGGTTCAGATTTTTGAAAATACTGATTACCTAAATCAGCAACCATCAAAATATTTTTCACAGCGGTTTTAAAATCTTGCTGATGATAATTCTTTTCAACATCAGAAACTAATTTATTAATCTTCTTAAGCAAAACTTTCTCCTCTTTCCCGTCTGCAACCTTCTCGATTTTACCATAATTCTTTTCTGCAAACACTAAGGTCCGATAACAGAAATTACCCAGATTACCGACTAAAACATTATTATTAACCGCTTGAAAATCATCTAAATTTAAATCAATATCAACAACTTTCCGATCCAGACTTTGCGCATAATAGAAACGTAACGATTCTGCAGGATACAATTTCAAAAAGTCTTTAGCGGTGAAGAATGTTCCACGAGATTTACTCATTTTTTTACCGTTAACATTAACAAAACCGTGCACAGTTAATTTTGGCAGAGGAATACCTACTGCCATTAACATTGCCGGCCAGAATAAGAAATGAAAATAAGCAATATCTTTACCGATGAAATGATGTATCTTTCCTTTATACCAATAATCTTTCCAATTCTTTTTAAGATTTTTTGTAGAGGAAATATATCCGATAGGTGCATCTAACCAAACATAAAAGAATTTCTTTTCCCCGGTTTCCTTCTTAGAATCAGGAATCTGAAAACCATAATAAGGTTCATCACGACTTACACACCAATCATCTAAACCTTTTTTGATCCAGTTGTTAAGCCAATTCTTCATTTCCAGTTGGACTTCAGACTCTTTATCATTAAACCATTTTTGTAAATTGTCAGAAAATTCTTTCAACTTGAAGAAGTAATGTTCACTTTCCTTTTGTATTGGAGCTTTACCACAAATAGAACATTTTGGATTAACCAGATCGGTACCTTTCAAAATAATTCCGCAACTCTCACAAACATCCCCGTATTGGTCAGCAGTTGTACAATGCGGACAAGTTCCTTTAACATATCTATCCGGCAAAGATCGCTGACAACTTTCACAGTAAATAATGTTCATCTTTTTTGTATAGATTAAATTTTTCTTTTTTAGTTCAGAATAAAAGTATTCTGCCAATTCTTTGTTTTCTTTTGAATTGGTATGATAATAATTATCAAATTTAATTAAGTATGAAGCAAAGTCATTCTGATGTTCTTTCCAAAATCTCATCGCAAATTTGTTAGGTTTTTCACCGGCTTTCTTAGCATTCATCTCAATCGGAGTACCATGCATGTCTGAAGCACAAACATATAATG